>CAYYNI010000012.1:0-14328 GCA_964472765.1 uncultured Thermotogaceae bacterium
AACTCGAACAACTCAACGTTTATTTCAGGCAGTACGTTCGCTATTCAACCACTCCTTGGCGTTTTGATGTTGAAGATGTTCTCAGCGAGCGGTTTTCTGATCCCGATTATGCAAAGATCAGCCGTTTTTGTAAAAAGATTAATGTTTCCGAGATGTTTGGATATTTATGCACTTGGGAGTTTGAGGGGGAGGAAAGGGAATCCTTTTTAAAGGTGCTTTTATCCTGAGTTTTCTCACGAGATTAGATAACTGTTATTACTTCTCCAATCTACGGATTCTGTTTCTCAACAGACGTATACATAGGACTGAAAAATGATTTCCTTTAAGTTTTGCCGGAACAAATAGGCTGAATCTTAAAAAAAATACTCAAGGAAATACTGCTCAAAGTGCAGAATTAAATAATCCCTTTAATCCTCAAGATTGATTCATACTCCTCTTGGGTCATCTCACCGTCTATAAATCTGAGAAGTTCCTTTTTAGTGAGTTTCAATTGGATTGCCAATTCAGATAGCAGCTGGTCTGAGTAATCTTTTGATCCATGGCTGATAAAAGTTTTCACGGGAGCTTTTACGCCAGATAGAGTTCGATAGAAATACCTGCTGTGATGTGTGGCCAGCTTCTCAAATCCGTTTTTCTTCAAGGCTTTTTCAATCTTTTTACTGAGCCTTACTGTCAATAGCGTGCACCATCCATGCTCTAACTTTTTCTTGAATAACTTTCAAAGACTTTGTCATAGGACCCTCTTCACATATCAAATCTTCATACTGAAGGGCAGCATCCATGATGGCGTTACCGATCGCTTCCTCAAAATCCACACCACCTATACAAACGCCTATTGATTCATCTTGTACTAAAAACCATCCACCCTCTTCCGGTTGTGGCGTTATTTTGAACTGTAAAGGTTCAGAAGGCTGATAATATTTACCATCGTATTCAAACTCACTGACTTCCAACAAACTGGAGCCGTCGTCCTGTTGTTTAAATTTACCAGAATAACTGTACTTCCCAATATAGTGTTTCATATCACTCATTTTACTCACCCCGTTACTTGGATGTATAGATATTATTTTTCTCATCCCGATTTTGATCAAAATGATATCGCTATTTTTCTTTTGGCTGTTTTCTGTCTTCTTTTTCAATTATATCATCATTTTTCAAGTAGTTGCTTCAAAAACAACGGGAACGGACAAAAATCCTTGATGATTTTACTCAAACAGTCAAGATTATTGAAAAACTATGGCGGAGAGTTTTTCACTTTTCAGAATACGAAAAAAGCGTTTTGAATGCTTTGTTCTCGTACAACTCCTTTACTGACATCCCATCCGAAAATCGCTTATCATGCAGCACAAACACACGGTCCATGGCTTCCAGAATGGTGTCTCTGTGGGTATTAATTATAACTGTTGCTTTGGGAAATAAAATACCGCCTAATACCAAGAAAGAAGCGAAAAAAAGCGCAAAATGACAAAGCTTAGATTCTTTAATTACATCTGTCCCCGCTGTTTTATCATACTGCAAAAAAGAATTTTGCTATAAGGTGTTACTTTAAATCAATCCTGCGTATAAAGACAATTGAAATCGCCAACCCTGAAAGACTAATAATCGCCAGCAGGATATGGGTTTGAACTTTATCCAGCAAGAAACCAAACAAAGCCATACCGATTGGTACTGTGATATCTTTGAAAAGGGTCAAAAGAGAGAAAAATCGTGACAACATGGATTCTTTTACTTTGAGCTGTAGATAACTCATTAGGGGAATGGAAACGAGGCTGTTGAAAAAACGGTAGAAAAAAAGGCAAACGGCGATGAGAAAAAATAACATCCATGGGGATAACAAAGCCGAATTTCTGACCGAGGGGAATACAATAACACTATACAAAATCAACGCAATACTTTGGGCAATGATTCCGATTGAAAACAACCGTTTGTTTTTAATCTTTCTGGCAAGAAAGGCAATCAGTATTGATGAAGATAGAATACCTACACTGGCAATCGATTCAAGCAATCCGAATTGTGTAGCGGAAAAACTTAGAACTTGCCTGGATACATAGGGCACAATCACTCCCACAAATGGGGCAATCAGAAAATTCAAAATCACGCCTCCAAAAAGCAAGAGTAAAACCAGTTGTTGATCACTTTTTATGTAGGCAAGTCCTTCCCTTGTCTGAGAAATGAAGAGTTTTAAAACATTTCCTCTGAACGGCTCCGGTTTGACATGCTTGTATTGAATGAAAATTTCACTGATGCCGGACAAGATAAAAGAACAGGCGTTGAGAATAAAGATGATTTCAATTCCGGCAAACCCAAACAGAACCCCGGCAATGGATGGCCCTGCTATCATGGCGATGTTGTCCAGAGCACTTTTAATGGAATTTGCTTTCACAATACTCTTTCGTTCGATGATTTGAGGGAGAAAAGAAGAAGTGGCAACTCCAAAAAAAGAGGCGTTAACAGCCATGGGAATCTGGAGGATCAGCAACAGTTCAAAAGTAATCAACTGTAAATGGGTAAGATAAGCCATGAGCAGGATGATCCCCCCACTGAGAAAATCACAGATAATCATTGCCGTTTTATTGTTCACCCGGTCCCCAATCACACCGGCAAAGGGGAGAAAGATAAGGGAAGGGATGGCGGAAAACATCAGAAATAAGCCCATCATCGTTCCAGAACCCGTCAATTGCAGGATAAACAGTGGGATGGCAATTTGTTGAATGGAGGTTCCCAGTAATGATACAAATCTTCCAGACAGGAAGAGGGTGAAATTTCTTTTCATAAAATGGTTTTTGGAAAATTATTTTTAATTTTCTATGAAATTGCATTCATATGCTTTACCATCATAATCATCCGTAGAAGCTAAAGCATAGAGCCTACATTTTTTTGTCCACAAAATAACAGAAACTTTTCACTGTTCCAGAGTACTGTGTCTTTATACGGAGGATTGAGTTAACATAATACTGTTTTTAAGAAGTAATTTTTAAATCAAAAGCAAATTGAATACTGCCAAATTGTACCTGATATACACTTTTTATAGACTCTGCCAGAATCACTGAAATAGAGCATCTTTTGTTAGTTTCATTTTTCACTTTCCAGTGTAGTTAAGAAGTCTTTAATTTCACTAGTAGTCCTCTTCCAAATCTTATTCAATGATTTTACAAGTGGTTCTAATTCAATCCAATTAAGATAAAAGGAATAGGAATGCCTGTAAAAATGCCGGAATGATAGATATTGAGTTAATAATAACATCGTATCGATTGAAATAACCGGATCCCTTTTTTTATTCGGCTCTGACATCTTCCTTAAAATTTCTTTATGCCATTGCACATCATCAATAGTTTCATGATCTACCTTTTTTTATAATGATTTGGAAGATATTTTCTATACCATTATAGAAAGAATGTAAAATCGAAGCAAAAGCAGCCAACTCAACTAAATCAGGCGATGACTCCTCAACTTTCAAAAAGAGCGCTTGATAAGAATCTATCAATGTGTTTATTTGCTTGATTTCAAAGCTGATCTTCTTGATTGTGTTTTCATGCAACCAGGATCAACTCATTTTCACGGATGAGGAATTCTGAAAAAGCATCTCCATTTTTAAGTTGAATGAGATCGACCGGGTGTTCCAAAGTCATGATGAGCTCTGCATAGATAGCAAAGAACATACCTTCGGGACATTTGTCTACAGCAAGGTCAATATCTGAGCTTCTGTTTCCGGTTTCATGGGCCAAAGAACCGAAGAGATAAATCTTTTCACAACTATATTTTTTCAATATTTGAATTGCCTTTTTAATATCATTTTTAAATTCATCGGGTATTTTTTTCATTTAACACCTTTTGCTATTTTTTTTACTTTCGGTTAGTTCTTAATGAATTATAGCATAAAAATCATATCCAAGGGGACAGCCCCCGTGGTTATACAATGCTTTGAAAAATCAGAAATACATTGGGATGTTTTCAGTTGCCCCTTTTGGGGTTAATTATAAGATTAATGATGTTCGTTGAATATGAATAATCTGATCCACCCACCCCTGATAAAATTCCTTTTCATGGGATACCAGAATGATACTGCCGTTGAAACGTTTAAAGGCTTCCTGTAATGATATTTTGGCTTTTTTATCCAGATGGTTGGTGGGTTCGTCCATGATCAGGAAATTGGCTGGAGAGAGTGTTAATAGACACAGTTTGACCTTTGTCTGTTCCCCGCCGCTTAAAGTTTTAATGGGCTGTCGGGCATGCTCTCTGGATATGCCGCATCGGGACAAGTGTTTGCGAACTTCTTTTTCTGTTAAATCTGTGTAGGCGTTGCTGACGATTTCCACAGGGGTTAATTCAGGATCAGTCCATTTCATGTCTTGTGCGTAATAATTGATGGAACAGTTATCTGAAAACGCATGTTTTCCCCTGATGGGTTTGAGCTCCCCGGTCAGTGTTTTAATGAGTGTTGTTTTGCCGATGCCGTTAAATCCGGTGATGACAGCTTTTTGTCCGTTTGATAACTTGAAATTGAGATTGGAGATTAAGGGTTCAGTGTAGCCAATGCTTAGATTCTGAACATGAAGCGAGTGATGATGCGATCCGCTGCTGTGAAATTTAAACACCGGTGCTTTTTGTGTTCCACTTGGTGGGGGCAATCTGTCCAGTCGAGCCAGTTGTTTACGCCTGCCCTTTGCGTTTTTACTTTTAATACCGGCGATATTTTTGCGAATAAATTCTTCTGTTTTTTTAATGTGTTTTTGTTGTGCTTCATAATGTCTAAAATAAGCTTCTTGGTTGTGATGTCTCAGACGAATGAAATCAGAATAGGTTCCGTTGTATTTTTTGAGTTGACCGTTTTCCACATCGCAGATACAGTTGGATATTCTCTTCAAAAATCCATGATCATGGGAAACGATCATAAAGGCTTGTTCGATATTGGACAAATAACTGGCCAGCCAATCCACATGATTGCTGTCCAGAAAATTAGTGGGTTCATCCAGTAACAATACATCCGGTTTTTCCAGCAAGAGTTTAGCCAAAATAACCTTGGCTCGTTGTCCACCGCTGAGTTGGGCAATTCTTCTGTTTAGACCGATGGCCGTCAATCCCAGGTTTTGGGCTGTTTTTTCAATCTCCGTTTGGACCTGATAAAAATTACCGGTTTCAAGTTGCTCTTGGTATTGTGCAGCTCGTTTGAGATGGACTGGATTGTCTGAAAAGGACTCGTATAACTGCAACATCCTTTTTTCAACCTCAAACAAATCCTCAAAGGCGGACTGTAGAAAGGCCTCAAGGGTCAAATTGTGATCTGCCATGGCGTATTGATCCAGATAACCGATTCTGATCTTTGGAAGCCATTGAATCTGCCCGTGATCAGGCATCAATTCACCGGTACAGATTTTGATTAGCGTGCTTTTGCCCGATCCGTTATGGCCCACAATCCCCATACGCTCCCCTTTGTTGAGAGTCAATGATGCTGATTGGTAGATGGTTTTTTCTCCAAAGCCGTGTGTCAAATTGTCTATGGTTAATAAACTCATGATTTTCCTCCCAGTAAAAAAAGCAGAAGTAAGATGTAAATACATCAGCCTTCTGCTTTAAGCGTTCATATCTTAAAATGATCTTTTACGCAAAAATAAAAGGCTATGAGCGAAACATTGCCCACAGCCTTTTTATATCCGTTAATCACCAAAAATAACTAAAAAAACACGCTGTTGTTCAACAGGGATGAGAGTCGTTATTTGTGATGAATAAAAAAAGCATTTATGCTTTTATTCTTTAGCTCTGTACAATGATTCATCTCTATACGCTTGTACAGAGCGAATCACCTGGTGAGTTGGTCAGTTAAACTAATCGAAGTCATGCTCGATTCCTCCTCTTTCTGCTGCTATATTAGCATATCCAAAACTTTCTGTCAATGCTTGATAATGTTTGGTTTGACAAGTGCTCCCACTTTCTGTATAATATGAGTACACTCATATTAAAATAAAATATTCTATATAAAAGGAGCCCTCATGTCTGCTCGAATTAATAAAGAGGAACAGGAGAAAGTCAGAAAAGAAATCTTGGAATCTGCCTATACCCTTTTCACAGAAAAAGGCTATGAAGACACCAAAACAAAAGACATCAGTGAACAAGCGGGAATAGCGGAAGGAACGCTGTTTAATTATTTTTCATCAAAGGCCAATCTCTATATGGAAGCCATGTTGGAGAATATGGTTTTATCAGGAGATGAGCTCATCAGTGAAGAAATTACTTGTGAAAACATCATTGATATGATTCTTGAATACATCACAAAAAGCTTCAAAATCGTTTTTAAACTGCCAAAAACGGTTATTAAAGAAGTTCTTCACCTTTCCACCTATCTGTCCAAGAAGAAACGAAAGGTTTTTAATAAATTTGCCGAAACGGATTTCAAAGCCATGGAAGAATTGGGCGGGTTAATAAATCAGTTGCAGGGAAAAGGACTATTGAAAGAAATCGACCCGGATACGGCTGCTTCTACTGTCTTTGCTGCAGTCTTTTTTGAACTCCTCCTATATACCTATGAAGATCATTATAACAAAGATGAAATGATGGCCTCCTTAAGGAAAAAAGTGGAGCTAATTATCACCCCATATATTAGCTAAGATGGTTTTTTGGGTCAACATATAAATTTTTAGAATTCTTGTTTTTTAAGGCAGAATTCAAAAAAGTGAGGTGTTATATGAAAACGTCGAGAAGATTAAAATTTACTTTATTAGTACCGGTTCTGATCTTTATGAGTGTCATGTTTATGGCAACACATTGTGTGGATTATAATCCTGAAATGCTATTTAGATTGGCGGGAGTTATCCCGGAAAAAGTTTACAACTGTGTGGAAGACACTTGTGAAATTACCGTTCAGGTGGAAACTGATATAGATCTTCTTAATCTCTTAATAAAGTATGGATCAGAGCAAGGCTACGAACTAATGGATTTCGAGGAAATAGAGGATGGTACATACCAAGTCACCATCACTTTAGAAAGGGGTGTTAACAATATTACCCTAAGAGGAGAAGGGTGGGCTGATTTCTCAGAGTTGTCTTTCACCATCGAATGCGTCTGCCCGGAGGAAGGTGCACCTGAATTATCCTGGGATCCTGACAAGCCGCCAACGGATACCACCACAGAGGATACGGCTACACTCAATATCATTTCCGATAAGGAACTGGATGCTTTAAAAGTCTCAATAAATGGCCAACAGCAAGTTACACCCAATCCCGAAGCTGAACATGACGGGGATGCGTTTAACTATGAAGCAACAGTTGAACTCCAAGATGGGGAAAATGAGATTGAAGTTCAGGGGGAAAATGAAAGTGGGCTCTCCAATCTCATTGGATGGAATATCGAAAAAGGCCAGCCACCGGTCATTGCTTTTGCAGAGCAACCCCCCTCGCAAGTTACCAACTGTGTAGAGGAAGAATGTCATGTGACCATTTTAATTAGTTGTGATGGAGGCGATGAAATAACCCATCAGGTGGGTGATGAAGAACCTATAACGATTTCCACCCAACAGCCCGATCTCGATGGTAATTACCCCAGAGGAGTCATCCTAAAAAAGGGTATAAACACCATCACTTTTACCGCTAATAACAGATTTGGTACATCTAATACACTGACCTGTACGATTGAATGCATATGTGAAGAAACCTCATCAGGGTACACAAAAGAACAAACTATCGGTGAAACAGATATCCCTAAACCCATCGGGTTGGATTTCTATCCGGATACTACACAGCAGAAAAATTTCCTCAATGTTTTAACAAAAACAGCAGGAGATGAAACCCAGATTATGCACGGAGAACTGACAGGAGGTGCATTTGGGAATAAATATCCCAATGCAACTTTGCCGGCCAATGTGGGAGGATATGCGTTTAATGGAAATGATAAGACAAACCTATTGTTATTGCCCGATCAGGTGAAAAAACTCGAGAGTGACGGACAAACACTCAATAGCTTACATGTATTCCCTGAAGGGCAAAATGGGCAAGTGGGGCAATTGAAATTCCAGGATGTAGATACCAGTTATATCACAAAATCGATTACAGAGATTTTTTACCTGAATCGCAACGGGGCACAGGTGTATTCTTCAAACAACAAAATTGTTGGCTTGGATATCATGAGAGATGCTTATAAAAACACCGCTCTATACGAAAAAACAGCTATAGGAACTGTCAGGCAAACCGGTTCTGATGGCAGAGCTACCGAACAGTCCATCTTAACTTTGGCGGATAGCGGCCAGGTCACCGAATTGTTTGATATTCCGCTTTCAGACGGTATGATGATTGATGTGATCACCAACGTTCTTGATGATGATGAAACGGTCCATTTCATCGTGACAACGGTTAAAAACGAAACGGAATACTGGGTCAATATTTATAGCCAGTCAGGGGAAAGACTTTACGCCTTCAAAACCCATGACTTGAATGATTTGGAACAAACAAGCGGAGAAACGATCTTCTATCAAGTCGTTATGGCAAGCAGTTGGCCGGATGATAAACTTTACATCATTCACAGTGAATTCCCGGGCGTTCAAGTCTGGGCACCTGAAGAATAAAGTTCAACTCACCTAAAGAAAAACCCGGAAGTGCTCATTTTAGAGACTTCCGGGTTTTTTATTATTAGATGGTTTTACTGTAAAAAGGGCATTTTCGAAGGGATGATTGGAAAATCAAACATCATCTCATTTGCGGGAGGGCACATGGGCCCTACAAAGATGCGAAAATACCTGAGGTCCCTAAAATATATATCCCGATGAAAACGCCGTTCCAGGATTAAGCCAGACAAACAAACGATAAATGCCACCTCTTAATATCCAAATAACAGCTGCATGACCCAAGGGCATATTGGCAGTAATCGTCTGAAGATGTGAAGTGTTTTGAATCGGTGTGCCGTTTGGGAAATTGATGGAAACGGTACTCATGCCAATACGGACCAGCCCCCCTCCCAAAGGCGTAACAGCCCCGTGGCTTAAGAACAGAATATGCGTGAGGATGTCGCCATTCTGTATTTTTCCGAACGAGGGATATCCGTTCAGGACATTTGTAACGATGACACCGAGAGGGTGATCTTCAATATAAACCCCTAATTTCGGTTGGCCGGGAATGGCTTGCTGCTCGAAATTTGCAACCAGTGTTAGATTTTGAATCGGCATGTTAAACCCGAAAGAAGCTTGATTGGAATAAGGAACGCCTGGCCATCCGGTAGAAGCATCTGAGCGTGTCCAGCCTGTGAATTGATATCCCGGATTCGCTGTGGCATGAATATTAACCCAGGCTCCGGGAGAATAAGTCCCGCCACCTGATACAGTGCCGCCTGAAGGCGGGTTTAGCTGCAGATCAAGGGAGTAACCAAAAGGTTGCATCACTGCAGAGAAGTGAGCGATCAACGTGACATTTTCTGACGGCATCTGATAGGTATAATTAGACTGATTACTGATGATCAATGCGCCTCGTGTCCAGTGTTCAAACTGATAGCCGGCATTGGGAATGGCTTGTATGTTCACCATCGTTCCGGCTGAATATTGGCCGCTGCCCGAAACCGTCCCCCCGCCTGCGGAGGAAAAATTAAGATTGTAGTTTTGTGCCGATTGTTGACCATAAACGGTTACCGGGATGTTTAAAAGCGTATCATTTCCTGAGGAATCCACTCCAAAAGTTCCGCCTTGGTGATTGTACAGTTTTTTGGTGGACGTGTTGACCTTCCAATAAAAGCTTGACCAGTTGTTTTGTTTGATATGGATCAGATAGGGGGTTACTTCTGCTTTTTGCCAATCTTGACCATAAGACAACGCTGTACTTGCTGCTGCAATTTGGATACCACCGGTTCCTTGTGTATAAATCAGATAAGCATCTGTAAATCGAAGTGAAAAACGTGACGGAACACCTGCTCCCAAACCGCCTGTTACATCCACTTGGATGTTCATATTTGTCGAATTGCCGCCGGTTGATCCGAAGGAGCCGCCGGTTACCCGGTACAAATTACCGGTTGACGTATTGACTTTCCAAAAAAAGCCCGACCATGTGTTCAATTTCAAATGATACAAATAAGGATAAACCTGTTGTACCGTCCAGTCCTGGCCATAAGAGAGGACCTTTCCACTAGCGGAAATCTGCAATGTATGACTGGAAGGTGCATAGACCAAGCTGCAATCCGAAAAATCAAGTCGAAAACGGTCGAAAGCTAACATCACACAAGTGAAAAAGACCAGCAATAACACAAATACCATCATTTTCTTCTTCATTTACCGCCTGTTGCTAAAATGGGTCCACAAGCCTGCTTTCTTTTCAAATAGACTTGATTTACCTCGCTTTTTAGCAACAGTTCCACCTCGCTTTCTTTTGTTTTTTTACATTGCAAACATCTTTATACACCCCAAAACACCATTCTCCCGTAATCAATCGGGATGGGGAAATAAATTTAATAATTTTTGTTATGAGTTCACATCAATTATACACCTTAAGGGGTGCCTTTTGAGTAAGTCCGTTTCATGAAAAGAAGACCATACCTCAAAATGCTGAGGGAAGCTTCTTATTTTGCCAGAAAAAAGCTGTGTATGACACATAAAGAAAATTTTTATGGCCGTACACAGCTGACTGATTTAGGATGCGTTTCTTTTTAGATACACTACTTTTGAGGCAGGTAATGGAGCAAAATCCCGGCATCGATCAGTGTCTGGATGTTGTTCATATCTTCTGATCCTTCAGTAAGGTCCAAAAAATTATTTTGTATATTGACTGATTCGAGGGTATTGATTGGGCCTTGAACAATAGGAGTGATATCTGTAATGTCATTTGACTGCAAATCCAAAACTCTCAAATACCCCATCGCTTGAATCGAGTCAATATTTGCTATACCTAAATGTCCTGCAAATAAATATTCCAGTTTCTCAAGCGTTACAAGGGGGCCGAGGTCACTGACGTTTGTATTTCCTATTTCAACTCTTGTTAATTCAGTCAATCCTTCGAGTGGAAGAAGGCTATCAATGGGATTATTGGATAAATCCACATTCGTTAGAGCAAGCAAGTTTTCCAATACTGTAATATCTGTGATTTGATTATGTTCCGCACCTAATCGTTCTAAATTTATAAGCTGTGCAAGTGGACTGAGATCGGTGACGTTGTTGTAATACATCATCAATCGTGTGAGTTCTGATAAGTTGGACAGTGGACTGAGATCGTTTATTGCGTTGTTTCCAATATTAAGCTGTTCTAAATTTGACAGATTTTCCAGGGGACTCAGATCGCTGAGCTGATTATATTGCAGGTCTATCATTTTCATTTTGGTTAAATGGGTCAATGCACTCAGATCACTGATCTCGTTAAATCTGAGGCTCAGATGCGTGAGGTTGGTTTGATTTGACAGGCCATCAACGTTCGTAAGGTCTGCGAAATCAACGATAAGATCTATCAGGCTGTTGCCTGAAGGTAAAAAGTCCAAAGTACCAAGGGAGATGTATTTCATGGACAGGTTTTCAATTTGATCCCATGTTTTTATCAAGTCTAAAGAGGCTTGACTTAAGGGGAGGTCTTCAAATTCCAAAGCGTTCAAACAACCGCGTTTGGCACTGGCATCCAAGGGGCTGATATCACTAAGGGGCATCTCACTGAATTCAACTTTTTCAATGTTCTGAAGATTTGTCATGGGACGGATATCTGAAAGGCCTTCAGCAAAGCCAACCACTCGTTGGAGATTGGTGAAATGTTCCAGACCCGTGATATCGGTTACGTCAGCGTAAATAACAACCTGTTCAATGTCTTTGACTTCGTTGGCGTAAACTTGATCCAATGTATACCGGTTGTCCATGTTGTCATCTCTTTTTCCGATGATACGCCGGACATAATTTTTAAAGGCATCATCGTTGAAGACTATGGGTTCGCCCAATGGGATGAATTTGGAAATCATGATATGGTCCAGAAATGCCATCATCTCATTCGAGCCGGGATCAGAAAAAAGGGAAACCTCCCACTTTAAACGATGCTTCCCTGCCGGGATTTCTCGAATCACCCGCTTCCAATCGTTGACAGAGAACCATCTTCCCGCATCATCATCATCAATGCAAAAGGACAATCCCCCTCCGCCTTCCTGAAAGTTTGTTTTGACGTAGAAGCTGATCACCATATCTTCTTCAATATCTAAATCGATGTACATAAATGATCTTTCTCTATCACCGAGATTTGGAAATCCTGCGGCGTATTTACCTTTTTGTACATATTGGCTTTGCATCACCGGCAGATTATCCCCGCCCCTCACCCAGTCGTTGGCTGTAAAATCGCCGGATTGGAATGTTTCATATAGTTGATGCGGTAAGATTTTATTGCCTATGTTACAGCCCGTCAGGATGAATAGGAATACGATCACACACATGATAAGTACCCGTTCTTTTTTCATCAGTCTTTGCCTCCGTTTTTTTCTGTTGTACCTGCTTTTTTACAAGTTAGTATCATTATAACCTAAAAAAGACTATTTTGATCTTATTTTAAATTCTTTAATTTTTTGCTGATATACTATAGCGTAACTGACCGGACAGTAAGTCGTGAAGGAGTGATACAATGAAACCCCGTGATTTTCAACTGGAAGTGTTTTTTGAGCAATACGAGTTTTCGGCCCCCTATTTGTTGACCCAATCCGATTGTGAAACCCTGTCAATAGAGACATTGTTAGCGATGGAACCGGGTTCGCAAGAGGCGTTATTAAAGCAGAAGCTGGGGTATACTCAAGTTACCGGGAGTCTTGCGTTAAAAGAGCAGATAGCCAATTTATATACTCAATATGGAACAGAAAATGTCATCGTTCACACCGGTGCTCAAGAGGCCATTTATAACTTTCTGAACATTTTTTTAGACCCTTCAGACCATGTGATTACCCAGTTCCCCATCTATCAGTCCATTTATTCTGTTGCGGAAGATATCGGATGTTCTGTTGACCGATGGCAAATCAGACAATCGGAAGCAGGCTGGAGGATGGATTTGGATGAACTGGAAGCACTGATCAAGCCTGAAACGAAACTGTTGTGTATTAACAATCCCAACAACCCGACGGGGTTTATTTTTAGTGAAGAGCAAATGAAGCGAATCGCTGAGATAGCCCAAAAGCATGGTATTTTTGTTTTTTGCGATGAGGTGTATAAGGGGTTGGAATTGGATGGGATCAAACGTCCCTGGTTTGCCGATCTGAGCGAGAATGCCTTATCCCTTGGGGTGATGTCAAAAGCCTATGGTTTGCCGGGATTGAGAATCGGCTGGATTGTGACGGGCAGCAAAGAGGTTATGGAGAAAATGAGAAAGATGAAACATTTCACCAGTATTTGCAACAGTGCCCCTTCGGAGTTCCTGGCAACGGTTGCCTTGAAACATGGAGAGAAAATACTATCAAAAAATCGAAAACTGATCGAAAAAAACCTGAAGATCTCGGATCGATTTTTTCGTCAATATCAACACTTATTCCGTTATAATCGTCAGCAAGCGGGTCCCATCGCCTTTCATGAAATGAAAATCGACACGCCTATTGACAAATTCTGTAATCAACTGGTGAGAGATTCAGGTGTACTACTCCTTCCGTGTACTGTTTATGATTATCCCGGAAAATATTTTAGAATGGGCTATGGACGGGCTAATTTTGAAAGAAATTTGGGGTATTTTGAGAGGTATTTAGAGCGCATTTTAAATGGGTAAGCATCTCTTTATTAAGCATATTGTTATATTAACCCAATAATGTACTTTGTAGGGGCAATTCACGAATTGCCCTTATTACATATCCGTAATCCTTTTTGTTCTAATTCAAAATAAGAAAATGTTGTTTTTAAAATGGGCAATTCGTGAATTGCCCCTACGGATTTTGAGAAGTATTGTCTCTTTAATGAAATGGCTTAAATTTAATCGAAAAATATGAAATCATTATTTATTAATAACAAAAGGAGAAAAGCCATGAAAATAGGAACTTACAATATCTGAAACGACAAAAGAAATGGCGAGCGAAAATTTTTACATGATAATTAACATCAAAATATACATGAAAATATGCTATTATATTTTATGTATCGAGGTGATGTTATGCAGAAAAGACATTCAAATCTAAGAGATATTGTAAATCATATCATTTCTGTTTCAGACTTGGGAAGAGGAAAAGCTTCTAAAGTTATTAAGAATATCGAATCAGATAATGAATCCTATATTATTGTAAAAAACAACAAGCCAAAAGCGGTTATCGTTTCAGTTGATGAATATAACCGAATGGTCGATTCTTTGGAAAAAATGGAATTACTTTTGTTAGCTTCAAAGAGAATAAAAACGAACAAACAATCGGAATATTTGGCATATGAAGATGTT
The DNA here is from genome assembly GCA_964472765.1 of uncultured Thermotogaceae bacterium. Lineage (GTDB taxonomy): Bacteria > Thermotogota > Thermotogae > MWEM01 > MWEM01 > JASUTC01. The sequence goes on from CAYYNI010000012.1 coordinate 14,322, forward strand.
TTAGCAG
>CAYYNI010000012.1:14428-20793 GCA_964472765.1 uncultured Thermotogaceae bacterium
AGAATAAAAACGAACAAACAATCGGAATATTTGGCATATGAAGATGTTTTAGCAGAATTTCATATAACAGCAGAAGAAATTGAAACTTTACAGGACACAATCGAACTGGAATAATAAAGAAGCTATAAACAATCCCAGAAAAAAGCCGGCCATTATGGCCATCAATTATTTAAAGATATCTTTTGATCCGTCAAATAAGTAAAAATTTCAAAATGGTGGGCGTGACAGGGTTTGAACCTGTGACCTCTTCCGTGTGAGGGAAGCGCTCTCCCGCTGAGCTACACGCCCTAAGGGTGTGGTATTATAGCATATTTTTTCCGTTTTGTCACGTCTTTCAAATGAGTTGATTGAGGCGAAAGTGGTATAATGCTGATCGGGTATTGAACAGCTTGTGGATGGGGGGATGAAATGGAATTATGGGATGTTTGGGATGAGAATCGTCAGAAAACCGGGCGGCTGGTGGAGCGGGAAAATTCTTTATCGCAGTTGGGACCGGGGGAATATCATTTGGTCGTGTTTGCTTTCATCAGAAATAGCGACGGCCGTTTTCTCATATCGAAACGGGCACCCAACAAAACGTTCCCGAATATGTGGGAATTTACAGGCGGCTCTGCTATAACCGGTGATGATTCACTGATGGCAGTTCTCAGAGAAATCAAAGAGGAATTGGGGATTGATGTGGATCCAGAGAAGGGGCGATTGCTTAACAGTTACAAAATTGATGATGAGAGAAGTTTTTTTGCAGATCTTTGGACCTTTGAACATGACGTGGACATGTCTCAAGTTGTTTGCCAACCCGATGAGGTGACCGAAGCTATGCTGGCTTCAAAAGATGACATACAGAAAATGATCGATGAGGGAACTTTTGCCATGAATTGGTTTGTGTTGGAGTGTTTTAAAGGTCTTCTCTGTCTCGACAAGGATTAGGCATAAAAAAAGTGGGTGATGGCAATAACCAATATCATAGATTTGTTGATTAACTTGATTAAAAACATGGCGGTTATCATCGTTTTGGCATATGTGTTTACCCGAACGAAGATGTATGCGCACATTCTGAACAACAAAAAACTGGATTGGCAGCAAAAAACGCTTTTAAGTCTCATCTTTGGTTTGTTTTCCATATTTGGAACCTTAAGCGGGATTGAAATACTTGGAGCCATCGCCAATATCCGTGATTTGGGGCCGGCGATCGCCGGATTGATGGGTGGACCTCTTGTGGGCATCGGAGCCGGATTGATCGGAGGCGTTCATCGATTCATTATGGGCGGACTGACAGCCTGGCCCTGTTCCATCTCCACCCTTCTGGCCGGGATCATTGGCGGGTTGATTTATTTGAAAAGAAAGGGAGTCCTTCCGGATATCCGGACGTCGGTTATTTTTATTGCCGTTTTTGAAGCCTTCCACATGGGGCTAAATCTGGTCATGGTCAAGCCTTTTGAGGTGATTGATGAGATTATAAAAAATGTTAGCCTTCCCATGATTGTCACCAATTCTCTGGGGATGGGAATCTTTATCTATATCATTCATAATCTGGTGAAAGAACGGGAAACACAGCGGCAAAAGGAACTGATTGACGGGGAATTAAAGGTGGCCAGACAGATTCAGATGAGTATTGTGCCAAAGATCTTCCCCCCTTTTCCAAAACGCAAGGAATTTAACCTGTACGCCGTTTTACACCCGGCAAAAGAAGTCGGAGGGGATTTGTATGATTTCTTCCTGATTGATAACGATCATCTGTGTTTCAGCATCGGTGATGTTTCCGGGAAAGGTGTTCCCGCTTCACTGTTTATGGCTGTGACCAAGACCCTTGTGAAGTCGAAGGTGGACAGCGATCACGCCCCTGAAGAAATTCTGCGGGCGGTGAATGATGAATTGTGCAATGAAAACCAGTCCGGGATGTTTGTCACTGAATTTCTGGCTGTTTTGACCATCTCTACCGGTGAAGTCAAATATGCTAACGGCGGACACAATCGGCCCTATGTATTGAGAAGTGACGGCACGCTCGAGCCGCTGCCAAAAACGACCGGTATTGCCTTGGGAGCCATGGGTGGTATGGCGTATGAGGGGGCAAGTCTGTTGTTGAACAAGGGGGACCTGTTGGTGATGTACACCGACGGGGTGACGGAGGCGATGAACCAACAAGGGGAGCTGTTTGGCGAAGCCCGGCTTGAACAAGCTTTGGAAGGAAATGCTCAGGATACGACTCAACAGCTGATTGATAAAATAATGGAAGCCATCAAGCATCACGTCAAAGGTGCTGAACAATCAGATGATATCACCCTTTTGGTGATTAAATATGAAGGAATATGAAACCGGAAAAATGATAAAAAAACTTGACAAGCGCCCGCCTGCCCATCCTAATTGATTAGGAAAGCTATCAGCGAAACGCTTGGATCATGTTTTTGTTACTTTTAAATGATCAATTATTTTGTCGGCCCGTTTTTTTGGACGTACATAACACCGTCCAGCTGAGTTTGATCTCGCTATATAAGCATCTTTTCCGCCCATTCCACCGCTCTTTCCAATTCTCCCTCTTTCAGAGGACCTTCCGAGTCCGCCACATAAAACCATTCGTTTTTGCCGGTTTGTTCATATCCTTTTTTGAGCATCTTTTTTGCCATTTTTTCCGCCGCATACCCGAACAACTTGGACATGAAAGTCAAGAAACGGTTGTTGACTTCTTCGACGTTCATACGGGTGTCAAAGGCAGCAAACTTCTGTGATTTCCCCCTTGCGACCGGCATGTTTTGGATGAGGGTTTTCATTTTTGGCGAAGGGTTAAAAGCCCTGGTGGGAGAGCCCAGAATCATTAAATCAACCCCATCCAGGTCTGCGTTTGAAAATTCATCTACTTTTTTGATGTCGATTGTTCCTGAATTTGAAAGACTTTCATACAGTTGTCTGGCTATTTTTTCCGTGTTTTTGAAAAAGGAATCATAGACGATCAGGATTTTCATTTTAAATCACTCCTTCATGTAGCTTGCTACTCTGTATTTTATACCTTCTTGATGAATGGGGTGTGAAGTAAAAGAGGGAATGGGATATAATCAGGTGATAGCCTGTTTTTTATTTTTTTCCAAGGATGTGATGGGGTTGAAATTTCTGATTTTGTTTCATACCGTGACGGGAAATAATTATCTAATTGGAAAACTCTTTGCAGAAGTAGCCGAGGAAAATGGCCACGAGGTGATCATGAGGCGAATAGAAGATGACACCATAGAGGTGCTAAGAGCGACCTATCCCATTATCAATGAGTATTATGACGCCATCAAAGAAGTGAAAAGCATTGAAAAGTCTGATTTGGATGATCAGGATGTGATTGTCCTTGGGTCTCCAACCTATTATGGAAGTATCTCAGGGAAGATGAAGTCCTTTTTCGATTCGGCAGTGGATCTATGGTCTAACAACACGCTGTATCAAAAGAAACTCATGACATTTACCACCGTGGGGGACATCAACGGCGGTGGGGAGATGTGTTTAAAATCCCTTATCACCCTGGGTCAGCATATGGGCATGTCATTTGTTCCGGTTAGCCCGTCTATGACCGCTCAAGGAGTCAGCTCTTACGGTATCAAACATTTCGTGGGGTCTTTGGCGGACAAAAGACCAACGAAGGCCTTGAAAACGGCTATAGAAAGTTGGATTGGTAGTCTTTAGAAGTAATACCCTTAATGCAGCAGTATCATTAAAAAATGGCATTCCACTCTTTGTGAAGGAGTTCTTTGAGTTTTAGCGCATTGTCGGATGCCAATTGCATGAGGTTAAAAGGATCTTCATCAAGACTCAAGGACTGAAGGATGAAGGCATCACTGTCGGAAAAATAGTCCGGGAACATTCCCGCAAAGATAAACCCTTCTTTTCTCAGAATCCGAGCGATTGTGGAACAGCCTTTTTTTTCCGCCGGGAGGTAAACATAGACGGCATCTATTTTTTGCCTTTTAAATGTATTCGTCGTGTGTAAGCAGGTTTTGGCAGTTTTTTCAGGATCGTTTCCCATCTTAACTATTTCAATATTCGCAATGTTCAATGAATCGATACGATTGACTAAATAATACGGTTCGCCCTTTTTCGGCTCTTTTTGGGATGATCGCTCTATGGCAAATGGAATATTTGCTTCTTGATATAAACCTTTGATGATTTCATCATATTCAGGGGGAGTGAAGAACCTTCTTAACCGTTGTTCTTTTAATGAAGCCCATTGAATGACCGCAGACATTTTCGGCGTTTTTTCAAAATCAAACCCTTTCAAATCGGTTTTTTTAGGCAGATAACCCAATAAGATTCCGAAATCGTGACCACCAAGCTTGTGAAAGAGAATTTGTGATTTTGGATGAATGGTAAGGGCATGGGTATAAGTACTGGACAATCCCAGCTTTTTTGCCAGATCAAAAATCTCTTTAGCTAATAAGGGGGCAATGCCATAATTCTTTCTGTATTCTGGGATAACGAACAACATGCTTTGCTCTCCCATGTTAACATTGTTTTGATTCAATTTAACGGCTGCATGTCCAATGATTTCGCCATCGTCTTTCACGACAATTAATGAATGTAACTGTCCTTGCTCTTGCATTTGAATAATTTTTTCGGGATAATAGATAAAATCAATATAGGTGTATCCATAACTGAGATAAGCCGCTTTAGAAATCCCGATCGCTTCAGATTTTTTTGGCTGGCGAATAATAAAATCAAGCGGTTTTTGTTCGGTTGACACAATTACTGTTTCGAGTTTTTCTTCTTTTTCCATTCTGTTTTTGACATGAAGTTCAAAGCGTTTTTTTTCCATTTGAATGAGTATGCCCTCTTTTCCTTTGTTGGTAAAAGTGACTTTATCCATCATGTGTTTGGCCAAGAAAAGGTTTAAAGCTTCGGGGTCACCCTCAAGATCATTTACATCGGAAGAAAAAATCGGCAGCTTTTCAAGGTCCAGAGGCAGGCCTTTGACATGCAATAAAAACCGGATGGCGTCGGGTTCTAAATTAAATTCTATTTTAAGCGGGTCTGCTCCTGGATCGGATAAGGAAGTGTTTAATAAAAAGAGCAGTAACTCTTCCAGCGCCAATCTAATCCTGTTTTGTTCAGGTTTTTCAACCCCCCAGCTGGAAGAAAGGGTTTGGATGAAATTCAAAGTCGCCTCTATGGTTTGTGGGTTAACGGGAAATTGAATGGTTATAGGGCTTGTTTCTTTCGTTTTTATTGACATTTGTCTTTCCTTTCATCGTACTAAGAAACGGTTCAAGTTCTAAGCACAAGAACCGTTTCTCAGGATACTGCCGTTATGAATTAAGTAAATCGCTTTTAAGATTTTCCAACAACTTTTCAACTTCATCTTTACTGATCTCAAAATAGATCCTGTTCTTTTCGCCTTTCATCGCTGTTAGGATTCTGGTACGTTGGATATGACTGATATGTTTTTCCAGTTCTGATCCCGGGATACCCAGTTCGCGTGATAATTCAGCACCATAAAAAGGCGTTTTGGAAAGGAGTTTGATCATTTTATAGCAAACGGGTTCTGAAAGTGCTTTTAAGAATAGCGCTATTCTTGAATCTTTGGAAACGTGTTTGACGTATTTGGGAATTTCTCTTCCAAAAAGAACCAGCATGTCTTTCAGCATAACGATGTATTGTTGAGAGGCAAAATAGAGCATACAGAGCGTGAGTTCTTCCGGTAACTTTTGAGGTTCGGAACCGCCAAAGACCGTTATGCTGTCTGAAAAAGCCACCTCATCGGAATCAAGCTTGTTCTGAAATCTTTCCAATACCTTTTCGATCAAACCTTGTGCGGTTTCAGTGTATATCTCTTCTGTAAATATCTTATAGGTGGATTTTAAAATGTCATCAAGCCTTGATTTGAATGAATCGGTGTTAAAGACAAACTCTCTCATGACAATTAGGTCTTCTTCACTCTTGTTATAACTCTCGTTGATTGTCCGTTCAATTTCGGCATACACAATCTCACGATATTCCCGTTTTTTCTGATCAATTTCCCTGTAATCAAGAATCAAATTGTATAACTCTTCTCCGGTTAATGCGATTAAATCATCGACAGAGTTTTTCAGGATATGATGAATCAAGAGTGCATTGAACATACGGCTTTTGAATATCATCTGGGCATCGTGAGAGATGAAATACATGTCCGATCCCTTTAAAAACTTCTCCCAGACTAAAGAACCGTCTTCCATTACTTGATCATATGCTTGGTCTTCATCTTTTTTTCCAATGCAATATGTCTGCAGTGAAACCAAATAATCTATTTCCGGAAGATACAAAATTTCTTTACCCATACCCATCACCTCTGCTCATTACTGATTGAATGCTTCATTATAGCATGGTTGAACTTATTCTTTAATAGGAATAAACAAATCCAA
>CAYYNI010000013.1:0-20764 GCA_964472765.1 uncultured Thermotogaceae bacterium
GTTATTGCCCCAAACCCACAGATGAGCATCGAAGTGTATGAGGACTTTGTTCAATCCTGTCTGAATCCAACACTCAAAGGGATTCGAGAAAGTGGTTTTGATTATCGGGGAATTATTTTTTTTGGCTTAATGGTGAAAAACAAAAAATGCTATGTCCTGGAATACAATGTGAGAATGGGAGACCCCGAAACTCAGGCTGTCCTGCCTCTCATGGAGAGTGATTTGGCAACCCATCTGGTTCAAACCGAAAACAAACAACTTGAAAAAGCAACTATCATATGGAACGGTGGTTATTGTGTTAACGTGGTACTGGCTTCCCAAGGCTATCCGGATGGCTATCAGAAGGGAAATGCCCTTAATGGTTGGAATGAGCCTGCCCTAAAAAAACTCGCAAAAGTCTTTTTTGCGGGTGTGGGTAAAAACGATGAAGGTGCCCTGGTCAACACGGGCGGGCGCGTCTTGTCTGTCAGCTCTGTTGGCAACGAATTGGAAAAAGCCAGGCAAAAGGCATATCAAGCCATGAAAAAGATATCTCTGGAAGGATCATTTTACCGAAAGGACATTGGTGAAGTGAAGGATTAGCCATTCCGAATTGTTGATGGGATATGTTATAATCTTTCGCCATGGGGAATTTCGGAGGTGTGTTTAATGGAAAGGACTAAGATACTAGTCGACAGCACCGGTGATATGCCTTTAGAATGGATCAACAAAATGGACGTTGATGTGATTCCGCTGCATATCCTCTGGGAAGAGAGAGGCATAAACGAAGACGATAGCAGAAATTACGATGATTTGAAGCAATATTGGGATGATTTGGATAAAGAGGAAGACTTGCCGAAAACATCACAGCCTACACCCGTTGAATTTAAACAAAGATATGACCGTTATTTTGAAGAAGGGTATGCTTCGGTTTTGGTCATCACTTTATCCAGTGCCCTTTCAGGAACGTATAACAGCGCCATCATTGCTGCGAAAGAATACGGTGAACGAGTACAGGTCATTGACTCAAAAACGGCATCAAGCGCCATTGCTTTGATGGTTTACAGGGCCAGTGAGCTGTTGGCCGAAGGAATGAATGTATTAAAAGCAAAAGATGAACTCATGAAAGAGATGGAAAATAAAAGATTTGGGGCTTTTTTCTACGTTTCAAATTTTAACTTTCTCAGAAAAGGTGGCAGGGTATCCCGTTTTGCCAGTTTTGTGGGAACGATGTTGAACCTCAGAGTATCCATTTTTATCAACGAAAATGGAGAAATGATTCCTTTTGGAAAATCCAGGGGAACCAAAAAAGCTCAAAAACTTGTCATTAGCAAGGCGCATGACTATTTCCCTCAAGGGACGAAGGTTCGCTTAACGATGGTTCATTCCAGAAATGAAGAAGAATGTGAAAATTTGCTAAAGATGTTAAAAAGCGAATACGAGGTTGTTGAATCAGTTTATACCCCGATGGGTAAGGTTATTTCCTCCCATGTCGGTCCCGGAACAGCTGGTTTTGGAATCGAAAAGTTATCTTGATGGGGAGTGTGTGGATGCCCCAGAGAGGATATGGAAGAGGAAGAGGTGCAAACAATTTTGGCAGAAGGTGGCAAAGTGCCTTTATCCTCCTGATTATTGCTGAATCACCGACTCACGGTTATGAAATTGCCCAGAAGCTGGATGATTTCGGTTGTCTGATTAAGACCACAGGTCAAATGGGTGGTATGTATCGACTGTTGAGTGATTTGGAAGAAGAAGGACTGATTCTTGCCGATTGGGAAACCGACAAGCCGGGACCAGCCAAAAAGATATACAAAATCACAAATGAGGGGATAAAAAGGCTCATCGAATTAGAATCCCATTTTACGGATTTGAAGAAAACCATTGATGATTTTCAAAATCGGGTTAACGAGATCAAGGCCTCAGATCACCAATAACAAATAAACGCTTAAACCGCTGATGAACAAGAGCGGCAGGATTTTTAAAAACACTTTTGTGAGATCCGATTTGTAATAATTACCGGTTAAAACGATGCACAGATGAACCGGAGAAAGCAGCACACCGGCGACAGCGGCGAAGTACATCATAGCCGGGTTAGCCCCGAGGGTAATTAAGAGTGGTGCCGTTATTCCGACGGCACTTTGAGTAATACCCGTCGACATCCCGATCAGAAGGGGCAGAATGATCGTCAACAGGTGAATGTTCAATCCGATTCGATTCAGTTCAATGGCGATGTCTTGGGTTAGATTCACTTCGGTTAGATAGTATTTATATACGAAGAATAAAAAGAGCAGCAGAAAAACATCCCATTTTTTAAATGCTGCGACGAGACTTTTTATCAAACAGGTTCTTCTGAAAAGAAAATACCCACCGATATTGATTCCCAAAGCGATATAACCTTCCATGTTGAATACCAAAATCATGATACCGGTTAAAACGACGAAGAAAACAATCCACAACCCTTTGAGTTCCTTGGGGGTGGCCTTTTTAACCCTTGGCATTCTGAATCCGTTGAACATCAGCCAGCCACTGAGGGTTGCAATGAGAAAAACGGGAACCATACTAATGGAAAAAGGGGCCAATTCTATGCCCACCAATGCGGTAAGAATGTAGAACGCCGGGTAAACAGGCCAGAAAAATTCAACGACATGACGGAACCAATAATTGATGACCATCATATAATCGTTGGAAAATCCTTCTTCGTCTCCAATCATTTTCACAATCGGGGCTGTAAACATAGCCCCTCCTGGCATGGGAAGAAACCCGATCATCATAGGCATGAACGCCATGGAAGTCCTGTCATCGAAAAGGGCTTTTGATGAAGCGGCAAACCGTTTGGCATCCCCGGACAAGTCCAGAGCGTTGCTGAATAGGTAAATGAAAAAAACAGTCCCCAGTAATTTATACAAATCCAGATCTTGTAAGGGGATGATAAAAGCGCCAAAGAGGGCATTCAAGTCAAAACGGAATAAAATGATGGTTCCGACTGCCCCAAGAATGGCAAGGATGATGTTTTTTGTAAACTTTTGCATGATGATTAAGACCACGAGAGAACAAATGATCGTTAAAATTGACATGAGAACCTCCGCATATTATTAGGTTTACCAACTAATTCTATCATATTTTGGATTCCCATTGCCATATCTACTGTAATCCATAAGATTTAATTTGTATGAATAAAGATCAACAATTGAGACAATTATCCCCTTTTTTAAGGACAAAGAATAGGAAGTATGATAAAATAGCATGTGACAGAAGAAGAAAAATCGATGAAAGGAATCTGAATGAAACTGAAAACAGCTGATTATTTTGAATTGATCAAACATTTATATGAGGGTTACGCCCTGCACAAAATGATATTGGACGAGGATGGGACGCCAGTAGATTACGAATTTATCGATGTGAACGACGCCTTTCTTGGCATTACCGGGAAAAAAAGAGAAGAAATCGTTGGGAAAAAGGCCTCTGAAATCCTTCCCTGGATATCAAGGGTTGGAAATAAAGTTGAAGCGTTTATACGATACGGTAAACTCTCAAAAGAAGGCGGAGTGGCGACCATTAACAATAGTTATTTCTCAGCTTATGATAAATGGATGAACGTCACGGCGTTTTCCACAGGGGATGGTTATTTCACGACATTAGTCAGAGATCGAACCATCGAAACGACGCTGAAAAACTCCAATAAATACACCGAAGAGCGTTATCACACCATCCTTGAAACTGTACCGGTTGCTATCGTGGAAATGGATGTTACGGAAATGGTTCATCAGTATCGTATGGAAAAAGAGCATTATCGGACTTTTGAAGAATATTTTCAAGCCCATCCCGATTTTTATAGCGATGCAAAAAAATGCATGTCGGTGAAAGGGGTTAACAACGAGGCAGTCAGACTTTTTAAATCACAAAATCAAGAAGAGCTGGTGAAAGAGCTACCCGGCCTAACGGGTTCAAAAAGCCGTCGGGAATGGCGGCGATTTTTTAAAGGGTTATGGGATGAGCAAGATGTCATTGAGCTTGAAGTGACGTTCAAAGATTGTAATGCAGAGGAAATGATCTTATTCATCCGGTCAAAGATACTGTTCTTAAAGGATGAGTTCCGATTGTTGGTCAGCATGATGAACGTGACGCATATCAAGCAGATGGAAGTGGAATGGGAAAAGCAGCAAATCGAAATGCAGGCCAATTACGAACAACTGGAGGCTTACACTCAGGAGCTGCGGGAAACCCAATCGGACTTATCCCTCATTAACGTCAAACTTGCCCAGACGAATGAAATCCTTATGAATCGTGAAAAACAGCTGACACTGGCCTTAAAGAGCGCCAGAGAAGCGTTGTGGATTTTGGAAGAAAAAAGTGGAGAATTGGAAAATATCGGCCATTGGCAGGAATTTTTAGGGTATGAGAACCACGAAATTGGCTCAGACCTTAATCAGTGGCTGTCTTTGGTGCACGAAGAAGATCAAGAAAGGCTTAGAATCGTCTTACAGACAGCCTTTGAAAAAAACGAAGGTTTTTTTGAGGTCGAATACAGAATCAAAAAAAAGGATGACGGTTACCTTTGGATTATTTCCAGAGGTGAGGTCCTGTATAAAGATGATGGGAAAACCAAGATGATATTTGGGACCCATCAGGACATCAGCCGAAGAAAGGAAGCCGAGCAAAAACTCGACTATATCTCCTCTTTTGATATGTTGACCGGACTCCCAAATCGGAATTATCTGATGCGGAAACTGGATGAGGAATTGGAAAGAACCAAAAGAAACAACGCCATCATGGCGGTGGTGTCTTTGGATTTGGATGGGTTTAAGAAAATCAACGATTCCATGGGCAATGCCATTGGAGACCAATTATTGACGTTGGTTGCAAACCGGTTGAGAAAACACATTCGAAAGCAAGATTTTGTGGCTCGATATGGGAGCGACGAATTTATCATGATCTTTTCAGATCTCAAAGACAAGGAAAACATTACTTCCTTAATCAGAAATCTCTTCAAGCGTTTTGAAAAGGCATTCTTACTGTCTGATGGCGAGATTTTCATCAGCATCAGCATGGGAATTGCCGTTTATCCGGATAATGGGGAAAAAGTCCAGGATTTGATTCAAAAAGCCGGATTTGCCTTGATGGGTGCCAAGCGTGGGGGCAAGAATACCTTCAAATTCTATACGTCAAAAATGAATGCCAAGGCATTAAAAAGGCTTGAAATGGAAACCAAACTGCATAAAGCCATTGAAAAGGAAAACTTTCTGCTTTATTATCAGCCTCAATTTGATTTGAATACCAATACATTGGTGGGAATCGAAGCGCTGCTCAGGTGGAATGATCCGGAAAAGGGACTGATAGCACCCTCTGAATTCATTCCCATTGCCGAAGAATCCGGATTGATCCTTCAACTGGGTTCATGGGTGCTAAAACAGGCTTGCATGCAAATGAAAAAATGGAAAGACCAAGGCCTTTTAGGGTTCAGGGTTTCCGTAAACATCTCGCCGTTGCAGTTTTCCCAGGAAAATTTTCTAGACATATTAAAAAAGACCATCAAAGAAACCGGTGTAAATGGTAGCGATTTGATGCTTGAAATCACAGAGGGCATTTTGATGGATGACGTGGAAGATACTCGAAAGAAACTACACGCCATCAAAGCCTTGGGATGCAAGTTGTCCATTGACGATTTTGGAACGGGCTACTCTTCTTTGGCTTACTTAAGAAAATTCCCCATAGACGAGTTGAAGATCGACAAATCCTTTGTTTTGGATTTGGCTTATCCCGATAACGCATCGATTGTAAAGACGATCATCTCATTGGCGGAGAATTTGAATATGAACGTCATCGCCGAGGGGATTGAGGACAACGTGCAAAAAGAATTTTTATTGAAAAACAAGTGCAATATGATGCAGGGGTATTTGTTTGGACACCCGGAGAGTCCAGAAAAGATCGAATCGTTCTTAAAGGAGTTTTTTGGTCTTGCTTGATTTTCTTTCGGTAATCTAATCATCTCCCCTTGATATGATAAAATAGAGAATAACAGAAAAGGGGTGACGAATTTGGTTCTTTTCAAAAATGGAAAATGCTGGTATGAAGGGGAGTTTAGAAAACTCGACATATTAGCTCAAAACGGCAGAATCATAGAGATCGCTTCCGGAATTCGGCCTGAGGGTGAATGTGAAATCGTTGATTTGGATAGCAAGTACATTTACCCCGGTTTCATCGATCCCCATACCCATGTGGGTATTTTCGAGGAAAAAACAGGCGGCTTTGCCGGTAACGACGTGAATGAACAATCATCTCCCGTAACGGCAGGTGTCAGGGCTCTTGATGCCACCAACCCGTTGGATCCCGGAATCATGGAAGCCAGAAATGCCGGATATACAACGGTTTGTGTCTTGCCCGGATCGGCGAACGTCATTGGCGGGGAAGGGCTGGTTATTAAAACAGCCGGGTCAGTGGTGGATGAGATGGTTGTTCCGACTCCCAAGAAAATTGTCAAGATGGCCTTTGGAAGAAACCCCCAATGGTCTTGGAGCAGTCGAAAAACGCTTTACACAAGGCTTCAGGTTGCAGCTCTGGTTCGGGATAACCTGAACAAAGCAAAAGACTATATGAACAAAGAGGAAAAGGAATACGATTACAACATGGAAGTTCTGAGCGGTTTGATCAAAAAAGAATCCGTTGCACGTATTCATGTAGCGAATTTGGAGGATATCGAAACGATCAAACGCATCATGGAGGAGTTTGATATCCTGTACACATTGGATCATGCGACCGCCCTCCATACCGATATTTCGGTAGCGAAATCCTTAAAAGATATTCCCGTTATTCTGGGTCCTTTAAATGTAGCCTCAAAATCTTTCCAAACGTACGATCTCACCTTCAAATCGGTTCAAATACTCCATGAGTTGGGTTTTGAGTTGTCTGTCATGACCGATGCGCCGGTTATCCCGTTGAATTTCGGTGTCATTCAAATGTGGCTCATCGACAGACTGAGGCTGGATAGAAAGGATGTTATCGATATGTTCACCATCAATCCGGCAAAAGTGCTGGGTTTGGACGATAAAATCGGCAGTTTGGCAACAGGCAAAGACGCTGATTTCGCCGTGTCTGATGGAGATATTTTTGACGTCAACACCAGGATTACCGACACCTATATCGCCGGGGTAAGAGTTGGGGGTGAAGCATTGTGAGTTTGCTGATCAAGAATGCGATGATACATCCGGTAACTTCCAAAGAGTTTATCGGGGATTTGCTTATAGATAACGGAAAGATCATAGACCGGTCTCATAAGATATACGTTCAGGCCGATGAGATTATCGATGCCACCGGGTTGCACTGTTATCCCGGTATGGTAGAAGAACATTGCCATATCGGCGTACACGGTGAAAAAACCAATCAAGCCAGTGACAGCGATACCAACGAATGGTCCGATCCCATCACGCCACAGGTCAGGGCTTTGGATGGAATTAAACCCTTTGACCCTGGTTTTAAAGAAGCCATAGGCGCCGGTGTGACCACGTTAAACATTTATCCCGGCAGTGCCAATCCCATGGGGGGAATCGGCGTTGCCCTCAAGAACGATTTGAGCGTGACCTACGAAAAGAGGATTATCAAAGAAGAATCGGGTTTTAAGATGGCTATGGGAGAAAATCCCAAGAGAGCCCATTCTGAAAACGGAAAGAAGATTATGACCCGTATGGCAACGGCCGAAAAAATTAGAACGGCATTCAGAAAGGCCTTGGATTACGATAAAAAAGAAGAAAAACCTTATGATATGCAATGCGAAGCCATCCTCAAAGTCTTAAAAGGAGAGCTTCAGGCACATGTTCACGCCCATCAGGCGGATGACATGATGACCGTTTTGAGAATATTTGATGAGTTCTCGATCAAACCCTCTTTTGAGCACACAACAGAAGGACATTTGATTGCCGAGGAATTGGCCAAAAGGGATATCAAAGTAGCCGTTGGCCCAATGTTTACAGCCAGGTACAAGATGGAGGTCAACCGAAGGACTTTGAAAACCCCCGGAATCTTGGAAAAAGCGGGTGTCAAATCCATCACGCTGATTACGGATCATCCGGTTATCCCCATCAACAACTTGCCCATACAGGCGGCGCTTGCTTGTAAAAACGGATTGAGCAAAGACGAGGCCTTGAGGGCTATCACCATCAACCCGGCCATCAATTTGGGCTTGGACCATCAAATCGGCAGTTTGGACATTGACAAAGATGCGGATGTAATCCTAACCGATAGAGAGCTTCTGGATCCTACCCATAGGGTTTTGTACACATTCGTGAACGGTAAAATAGCATACAGTTTGAAAGAAGAGGGGCTGATCTTATGAAGACCTTAATTACCAATGTGGTTGTACACACCATGACCTCTGAGCCGTTTAAAGGAGAGGTATTAATTGAAGACGGTTATATCAAAGAAACCGGGTATCGTATCAAAAACAGAGAAAATATTGATGAGACAATCGATGGAAAATGCGGGCTTCTGATGCCTGGTTTCATCGATGCTCACTCGCATATCGGATTAAATCCGGACGGATACGGTTATGAATACGATGATGTAAATGAATACTCCGATCCGGTTACTTCAAATGTGAGAAGCCTGGACGGGTTCACTCCAACGGACATTTCCATTCCCGAAGCGGCAAAGGGGGGCGTGATGATCTATTGCGTCCTCACCGGAAGTGCCAACCCGGTGGGAGGCTTGAGCTTTATCGCCCACTACTCCAAGAGCAAGAATGTCAAAGACATGCTGATCAGTGAAGACAACGGATTAAAAATGGCGACGGGAGAGAATCCCAAACGTGTCTACGCCGAGCAAAAGAAGATGCCGGTGACCCGAATGGGAACGGCTGCGGTTATTCGGAAATTCTTCTTCGATGGGAAAAATTACATCGAAAAGAAGAAAAAAGCCGAGGCAGAGGGCAAACCCTTTGTTGAACATGACAGTAAAATGGAAGCCGCACAGATGGTCTTATCTAAGAAAATCCCCGCCCGTGTGCATTGTCACCGTGCCGAGGATATCTTGACGGCCATCAGGATCAAAAAGGAGTTCGACATCAATATGGTGATCGAACATTGTACCGAGTACATTAAGGTAAAAGATGAGATCAAGGAAGCTTCAATCCCCATTCTTTTAGGGCCCATCCTGTCCAGCAGGTCTAAGGTGGAGTTGAAGGACATGACTTTTAAGTCATACAAAGTGGCACTGGAAGAGGGAGTTTTGTTTGGATGCATGAGCGATCATCCCGTATTTCCCTCCGAAGTGTTGAGACTTCAGGCGGGTATGGCTTGCAACTACGGGGCAGATGAGAAGGGAATGCTGGAATCATTGACGATTATGCCGGCAAAGATACTGGGAATCGACAATGAGTATGGCTCGATTGAAGCAGGGAAAAAGGCCACACTCTGTATCTGGGACGGGCATCCCTTTGATGCCAGATCCAAAACGATTTGGAACAGTGTGGACGGCTTTTTGGCAGAATAATAGCTAAGGGTGGGTGAATAGCCCGCCCTTTTTACATCAAACCGGAGGCGAAAAGTGGAATTTAGAGGAACGACGGTATTGGCGATCAAAAAAGACGGAAGAACCGTCATTGTTGGTGATGGGCAGGTGACTCAAGGAAACACGGTGATGAAATCCACTGCCAAAAAAGTGAGAAAATTGGGAGATGACAAAGTAGTAGCCGGATTTGCCGGTTCAGTGGCGGATGCCTTTACCTTGTTTGAGAAGTTTGAAGCCTATTATAAAAAAACCAGCGGGAATTTGCCGCGTGCAGCCGTGGAATTGGCGAAGGAGTGGCGTACCAATAAGATGCTGCGACAGCTGGAAGCTTTGCTCATCGTGGCGGATAAGGAAAATCTGCTGGTTATTTCGGGAAACGGTGAGGTCATCCAGCCGGATGAAAACGTCATGGCTATCGGTTCCGGCGGCAGTTATGCCCTGGCCAGTGCCAGAGCCCTATTGAGAAACACTGCCATGGATATCAAAGACATTGCCGTAGAGTCTTTGAAAATTGCCAGCGAAATTTGTATTTACACCAATGATCATCTGAGTATCGAAGAAATCTCGTAATCGAATATGCTGTCCTTTGCAATCAGAAGACTTTTAACGGGCATCATAACGGTTTTTGCCGTCTCTTTGTTGTCGTTTTTTGTTTTTAACGCCTTGCCGGGTAATCCGGCACAAGTTATGCTCGGCTTAGATGCCGATCAAAGTGCTATCGAGAATTTGGAAAAAGAACTGAATTTGGATAAACCCGCCACCCTCAGATATTTCTATTGGATAGGCGATTTAATCAGAGGCGATTTCGGATTCTCCATCTCTTATCAGAAACCGGTGATTCAAGTGATTGCCGATTCCATGCCGCCGACTATATCTATCACACTGTTGAGCATTGCTTTAACAGTGCTGATTTCGTTCCCCTTGGGGATTTTTTCCGCTCGAAGACATCATAAATGGGCCGATTATCTCATCACCACCCTATCTCAAATCGGACTCATCATACCCGGTTTTTGGCTGGGGATTCTCTTTTTATTGGTCTTTTCCGTACAACTCAACCTGTTGCCCTCCGCCGGTTACGTTCCGCTGCGGATAAATATTGTCGACTGGCTGCGATCCATCATCTTGCCTTCCCTTTCATTGGCGATCATTTCCTCTGCGGTGTTAATCCGGATGATCAGAAATTCAATTATCGAAAACATGAATGAGGACTATGCCAGAACGGCAACAGGCAAAGGGGTCACTCAAAGGCGTGTTTTTACCAAACACATCCTGAAAAATGCCATGATCCCCGTTTTGAGTATATTTGGTTTGCAAGTGGCTTCAATTATGGCCGGGACGATCATTATCGAGTCTGTTTTTTCCATTCCCGGTATGGGAAGGTTGTTGCTTTATTCAGTACAGCGCAGGGATTTGCCTGTTGTTCAAGGTGTGGTCATTTGGATAGCCGTGGTGACGATTTTGGTGAATTTCATCATGGATATCATTCACATGGCCATTGATCCCAGAATAAGGTGAAGGTGTCAAGATGAAAGAAAAAAGGCCCTGCCCGGAAAAATATAAACATTGTTATGGAAAAAACAAATGGAGTTTCAGCTCCCTCACACTTCAACGCTCACGTTTTAACGCAAGGCATCATGCCAGTTTTCTTAGTGGTTTGATCATCACACTGATCATTGTGTTTTTGGCGGTATTAAGTTTTTGGGTTACCCCGTATGATGCGTATCAAATGGATGTGCGTGCCCGCTTTCTTTCTCCCAATTTTTCTCATCCTTTTGGTACGGATGAATACGGTCGGGACCTGTTTAGCAGGTGCATGGTGGGCGGGAGGATCGCCTTTGAAGTGGGGATTATCTCCACAGTTATTTCCTTGTTTGGGGGCCTTTTGTTGGGATTTGTTTCCGGAATGAGTAATAAAGTAGTGGATGAGATACTCATGCGCTTTATGGACGGTTTGTTTGCCTTTCCGGCCATCGTTTTTGCCATTGCCATCGTATCCGTTTTTGGACCGGACATTATCAACGCCATGATCGCCATCGGAATCGTGAGGATTCCCATTTTTGCCCGTCAAGTGAGGAATGAGACCATCAGTTTGAAACACCGGTATTTTGTCATTGCATCACAATCCATCGGCACTCGTCTTCCTGTGATGATTTGGAAGCACTTTTTACCGCACATCAATGCCTCTCTCACGGTGCTCGTCACGTCCAATTTTGCCTTCGCCATTTTGTCCGAAGCGGGATTGAGCTATATCGGGCTGGGCACTCAACCCCCTTTTCCCAGCTGGGGAAGGTTGTTGATGGAATCCCAGAATTATATGGATCGGGCCCCGTGGCTTGCTGTTTTTCCAGGCATCATGATGGCTTTGACTGTTTTAGGCTTTACGCTGCTTGGCAACGGTCTTCGGGATTTCAGCGATCCTCGATATTAAAGGTTTGAAATCCATCAGGTCCAAAACAGGTGATGGTCTTATTTGAGAGCCATTGCCATTGAATTTGCCCTTCGTACGGTTGAGTCGTGATAACATGGCCATTCGAGTTGCTTGTCAAAGGGGAAAAACCCAGTGTATAATACGCTTCTTCAGCAAGGCAATAGCGAACGGCTATCAGCTGTTTTCCATTCGTAAAAAGAGCGTTTAAGGAAGTGATGGAAGAACAGGTGGTGCTGATGTCTAACACCGTTGAATGGACCGCTTCCACGAAATCTCCTGAAAGTTCGTATTGATCAAGGAAATATTCAAAATAGAGTCTGGAATCCGATATATTCTCGTCTTCAGCAGTCTTTGATGGCTTAAGTTTTTCAATATCAAAGATGGTGCCGTTGTGGCAAAAGGCGAAGGATTCATCATCTGATGTGGCCGTAAAAGGATGGACATTGTTGAGATTTACAGCGCCTTTGCTGGCTTTTCTGGTGTGCAGGATCAGGATCTTGCCGTAATCTCCGGTGAAATCCGTTTTTCTCTGCCAAATGGCTGAAACCTCCCTGCGAGTGTGAAGTTGTCCGTTTTCAAAAAAGGCGATGCCATAACCATCCTGGTGGGGACTTTTCAGGCCAAATCGGGATTGGTGGACAAGCGGTTCGATCCAGTCTTCTACTGGTTCCAAATGTTGAGAGATAATGCCCATCATTCTGCACATATTAACGCTCCTTATCGTTTGCTCTATTTGCCTGCCGGCAGATAGGAAGAGAAGTTGAAAAATAGCGGTGTAAGAATTGATAGATGAACCAAATACCCAGGCAAGTCATGATTCCCAAATACGCAGCGACCATATCCGCCAGGTCGGAAACCCGTCGGGGCAGATATTCTTGAATACATTCTGTGAGTGCAGGAAGCATGAGAAAGAAAGAATAACACAACCGTTTGGCAATCCCTGTGATTTTGCCTGAAAACAAAACAAACAACTGTCCTGTGAAAAAGGCGCTAAAATGGAGAAGTTTATCCTCAAGCGGATAAGTGGAGTAATTGATGCGAATGTCATTGCTGAATAACAGAACACACAGCAACAAGAGGTAAAGTATAAATATCGAAAAGAAAAAAGTGTCTTTTTTAAACATGCATCACATCTATTCCGTCGGTTTGTTGTTCGTAAGCGATTTGCTGATTTGCTGCATCCGATAATTCTCAAGGTCTTTATCGGATGGTGATTCACCGAATGCGTTGATTTTCTTCTCCAGAATACTCAGCCGGGAGGTTATTGTTTCTTTGTCTTTGAGCAGGAGTAATTTCTCATATTTTAGATGTTCGATTTCATCCTTCATGCGGACAATGTTGTTCATCTCTTTACTCAAAATCCCCTCTTTTTCTTTCAAAAGAAGTTGGAATTGTTTGAGTTGGGATTGAAGGTTTTCCTTCTCAGCAGATTGTTGCTCCAATGCGTTCTGTACCCTGTTCTTTTCGTCCTGAAGATGATTCAAGGCTTGTTGCAGATCATCTGTCTCCTTTTTTAATGCGATTGCTTCTTGCCGGTTGTTTGCAAGAGATTCCAATGAGGCTTTCAATTGCGATTGCTGGCCGGCTATGGTGTCTTCTTTTACTTTAAGAGAAGCTTTGAGCTGTTCTATTTCTGAATTTAACCCGGCCTGTTTTTCTTGTGTTTTCCGTAAGGAGTTGTTGACTTGGTTCAGATGCTCGGCTGCTTTTTCACTTTCCTGACGTAAGCGGTTGCTTTCATTTTCACTCTCATGAAGGCGTTGATCAAGTTGCGCCTTTTGCTCTTCGACTTCTTTCAGAGCCTTTTCCAGGTTTTGGGCTTGTTGAGTCCATTCGCTGAGTTTTTTCTGGTTTAAGTTCAAGTCGTTTTGTAATTGTTCAAGTGTTTCTTTTAAAAGGGTGTTTTGATTGCGTTGGCTGTTGAGTTGTTGGCCTGTTTTCTCCAGTTGGCTTTGTAAAACATTTTCTCGTTCTTTTGCTGAGCCTTGGACGGTATTCATTTGGGATTGAAGAAGGGCAATCTGCTCAACCAAGTTTGTCTCCTTTTCCGTCAAACGGGCCTGTTTTTCTTTGTATTCATCTATTTTTGACTTCAAGGCCATTTTAGATTCTTCAATCTTTGAGCAATTCTGATTGGTGGATTTCAAAAGGTCCCGCAATTTGTTGTTTTGTTTTTCCAGGTTGGCCAGCGACAAATTCAAGCGCTGAATTTCCTGTTGATCCTTCTGCTGTGCGTCTCGGAGCGACTCGTTGGTTGAGGAAAGCTTTTTGACCGTTTCTTTCAATGTCTCGGCTTGCTGCTTGATTTCCTCAAGTTGCTGTTTATCCAGATCATGATGGGCTTTGATGCTTTTCAACGAGGCGGAGACCTTATTCATTTTCTCCGCATATTTTTTCTCGATTCCTATTTTTTCTTCGTTTAACAGGGATGTCTTTTGTCTGTATTCATCATACAAAGAGGAATACCTAAATACTTGCCGGCTTTTGTTGTTCAAGAGCTCTTCTTTTTCACGTAGAAGGACTTTCAATTGATCATCTGCACTTATTAATTCTTCTAGCGTTACTTTTTTGAGTGTCAATTCTTTTTTTGTCAGTGATAGTTGATTTTCTGCTTCATGCAGTTGTTGTTGCAAGGTGTCAATCTGATGAGCCAATTCGCTTTGACTTTGGAGACTTTTTTCTTTCTCTGTAGACAGCGTTTCTTGCAATCGATCATAATCTGCCTTTATCTGTTGTTTTTCACTTTCTACCTTGTTCAGCTGATGATTCAGTTCTTCTAACGCTGCGATTTTTTGTGCAGTCGCTTCTTGTGACTGTGTAATCTCCAATGCCAGCTGTTTTTTTTCTTCTTCGATGCTGGTTTGCTGGGCGATAAGTTGTTGCTTTTCTGTTTCCAACTGTTCGACCTGTTGAGTTAAATCTATCGTCTGTTTACCCAATCGATCGGCTTCACATACGAGATCCGCATGAACTTCTTTGTATTCTTCAAAGGCCTGTTCGGTGATTCGCTGTGATTCGGTTTGTTTTTCAAGTGTTACCTTGAGCGATTCCAACTGTTGTGCTTTTGCTTCCATTTCACTTTTCAATGACTCAATGATTTGCTGATCTTTGACTGTCTTTTCTTCATAGGACTGAAGGGCTTCTGTTGACCGGCCAGCTTCTTTACCGGATTGATCCAGCGCTTCTTTCAGAGATTGAATGGTTTGAGCCTGCCCTTGAATCACTTGTTCTTTTTGGGAAAGCGATTCCTTCAAATTAGCTTGTTCGTCTACAAGTAATGCGTTTTGAGTGTTTTGTTCTGCGATTTGTTCATCCCGTTTTTTAAGTTCATCTTCGTATTTGGAATGGCGAAGCTTGTAAATGTCGAAGTTTTTTTGTAAATCTTCTATACTCCTGATTTTTCTTTTGAGCTGTTCCTGTAAAGCGGTTTCCTTATCCTTATACTCGGTTATTTCACGTTGGTCGATTTTGAGTTGTTCTTGTATTCTCTCGATTCGTTCAACCTTTTGTTTGTTTTCCTCCTTGACTCTGAGCAGTTCATCCGCTTGAATGCTGATTTCGTTTTTCAGTGCTGTTAGCGTTTCTTCTGCTTTTGCTTTGCAATTTTCAAGGTCCCTGTTCATGGCTTTAACGCCTTCATTCTCACGTTTTAAAAGATTCAACGACTTGACGTGATTGATGAAGTGCTCGGCGGTTGATTCTTCTTTTTTCGTATAGAAGGGGTTCAGCTCAACCTCATTTTCGTGCAATAAACAGGGGTGTTCGGTCAAGATCATATGCAATACCCGTTTATCCAGTTTTGAAAGGTTGTATTGGAAGATGAAACGATTGGTTGTCATCGACAACTGGTCTTGCAAGCTGATGAAAAAATCCATGAAACGGCCTTCCAAAAAGAGTTGCATGAGAACGTTGGTGACTTCCAGCATGATGGTCAACCCCGACAAACCCTCATCGGAAGCTTTTTCACTCTCGGTTTCCAAGAGTTCCAAAAGGGTACGGGGCGTGAACCCGTTTCTTCTCAGCGAGATATCTGTGGCTGTCCAAGCCTTTAGAAAAACATCGTGCTTATCCGGAATATAGGGGTCAATACATTGCTTGATCCATTCAACGTCTGCAGCGTTCCTGATGTAGACGATTCGCCGGTTTTCGCTTATTTCCCTCTCTATGAAAGGACAGACAATAGCCTTGAGCTCCTTTTCATCGGAAAAGAAAAGCGCCAAATGACTTCCCACAGGCATTTGTGGAAGTCCCTTTTGTTCGTTGGCGGAGAATACAGTCCCTCTTTTTTCATTTGCTTGTTCATTACTTTCCATTCATATCACCTGCTTATTCAGCTTTATTGATAAAGCCTTCCCAAAAACGTGGATGCGGGTTCTCCAAATAATAGGGCTAAATAGATCCCAATGGCCAGGAAAGGCCCAAATGGCACCTTTGTTTTCATATTGCTTTTAGTGACAATGGCGTAGACGATCCCCAGCAAACTGGCCAGGAAGATCGAAAAAACAGAGTTGAAAGGCCCCAATGCAAAAGATGCGGCACAAATGAGAATCACATCCCCAATGCCAATGCCCTTTTTGGAGAGAAAATACATCAACACCATAACACCCAGTACAATCAAGGTGGTGATGATATCTCTGAGCCAGGTTCCCCTGGACCATACAAGTAAAATACCCCCGATGAAAACAAATAAGCTATTCCAATCGGATATGGTTAAGGTGTCCAAATCGATAAAAAAGACCACGATTAACGATGCCCCGATAATACATGAACCCAGCAGGGCTAACACATGATCAAAAACCAGGTAGTTGGCTGCAAAAACAACCCCGGTTAGGATTTCTACCAGTGGATAGCGTTTAGAAATCGAGGCACCACAATCTCTGCATTTGCCTTTGAGAATCAAATAACTTAAAATCGGTATATTATCATACCATCTGATCGTTTTGCCGCAATTGTGGCAAAATGATCTCTTGGGGTTGATAATAGATGTGGATTCATCCTGATACCTGAATATTATAACATTTAAAAAGCTTCCCACGACTGCACCTAAAATGAACAAAAAAGAGACACCGAGAAAAACCAAACAAACCACCTCAGAATGATAATCTTGGCATGACAGATTCTTGAGTTGTCTTTCCCGTGTCATCTGTAACTTGAATGAGGATAGGAAACAACTCTTCCGATGAGATCATGAGCGTGTATTCAAACGCTCTGGCAATTCCCACCCGATAGTTGGGAATGTTGATGTTGACTTCCTTTGTATTCAGGATATAATGCCCCGCCACTTGAATGCTGGCGATGGAAACATCATCGTAGGCGATGCCGCTGATGACGATGCGGTCTTGAAGAATTTGGGCTTTTAAGTTGGATAGCCCCGGTTTGTAAAGATCCGGCGGTGACAGTTGAACATCTCTTGAGAGAATAAAGCCCTCCTGATCGTGGATAAAAACCCGAAAATTCCTGCCGGTTTCCTCCAAAGTGACAACCGTGTCCCCCATCATCAAAATATCGATGATTTCATCCTCTTTGTCCACGACTTTAACGCCTTCTTTATTGACATACATGATTCGGGCCCCGTTGATCATGAATTTACTGGTAATGGAATTATTAAACCAGTCAAAAACCTGAATTTGGAACATATTTTCTCCCCGGTTGATGGGTAATTCCAATTTTACTTCGTCGTAATCTTTCCCGATGGAGTAAGTGACGTTGTTGACCAACATTTTTTCAACCTGGAAATTATCCCGGACTCCAATGGTCATGGTGTACAAATCGGTGTAGACCAAATTTGGAATAATGGGCATTATGATTTCAGGCGGTATTTTTTCCATTCTGACGATGGTGTAAGAAGCGGTACTTGAGATGTTTTCCACATTGGTGGCGCTAATTGTAAGCGTGTTCATGCCATAATGAATGGACTGGCTTTGTGTGGACAGGAATTGTTTCACAGGCTGAGAGATGTCAATTTTCTGATCGTTAATCACGATGTCGTTTACTCCGATTACATCGGTGATGTTGACATCATAAATGATTTGCTGTACATCGGTTCCCATGCCGGACTTGGTCTTAGTCCAACCCGAATCCGGATAAACAATATCAATGTTAATGTCCGGTGCGTATGGGGTTAAGATCACTTTGTCTTTGGGAACCTTATGGGTTTCGCCATTGTCGTCTAAGATGATGAACATGCCGTCTTGAATGGAAGAGAGAATGACAACAGCGTTTTTCTTAAGGGGGTCAAAATCCTCTTTCATATAGAACCTGAAACCGACAAATTTCACTTCAAACTGCTCTCTGGTCTGGTTGCCATAAGTGTCCACCGCCAAAAGATCGATGACGGAACTGTCTCTGCCCCAAATGTCGTATGGCAGGTTCAAGGTGACTTGGACGTTATTGAACTCATAAGTGTTGTCCAAATCCTGAACCGTTTTGACCCTTGAATCATCTGAAATGTCAAATGAAATTGCCGTATCCCTAGGATTGATTTGAAGGCTTACCGGCGTGATGACTGGCCCAAAGATATCCCCGATGGGAAGATAATCCACTTTGACTAGAAAATCATTAAAACTGGAAAAAGTGTACACCTGGTCGTTATCAAGGATATAAAAATCATTTCGGTTAAAGGCGTTCATACTGGAAATGTATTTTCCAAGAGGCATATAGCTGATCCATTCGCCGTTGTTGGCCATAACCAACGTGGCAATCAAATTAAGGTTGGAATCATCCCATATCTTAATGGTACCGTCGTTGGAGGCGGTAAAGATGTGTTTGGAGGTTTGTGAATGGCAGATCGCCCGGATGGCGGCATGATGGGCACCGGTTACTCTGCGGATTTCCTTTGCTGTTTCCATATTCCACAGGCTGAGATCGCCACCGGCCTCTCCGATGACCACTTCCTCGTTGTTGATAAACTCAACGGCCCATACTTCACTGGGGAATTGCTGAGACTCACGCAACATGTATCCCCGTGGGATAGCCCAGACCATCACTTTCTTATCTGCAGAACCTGAGATGAGGTATCTGCCGTTGGGTGAAAATGACAAAGAAGTGACCCACCCGGAATGCGCTGTTAGATTGTTTTCGATTTCTCCGGTCAGAATATTCCATAGTATCACTGAGTTGTCAGATGAGCCGGTTGCCAAATAAACCCCGTTGGGTGAAAACCTGGCGCTGTTTACAAGGCGTCTGTGGCGAGTGTAGATATTTTCCAGAATTTTATTTTCAATGTTCCATCTGCGTAATTTACCGTCTGCATTTGCCGTGTAGATGTACAGTTCATCGTCGGCGAAAAGGATATCCCAAATGGTGTTGCCCTCACGGATAAATTCCCCTTGCTTTCGATGGGGATCCAGGTTCCAGATTTCCATAATACCGTCTTTGTGGCCGGAAGCAAGCATTTTGCCGTCTTTGGAGAGGGATACGGAAGACACAGGAGAAGTCACTTCCAGGTCAAAAATCATCTGTTCTAATTCACCGGTTGCGATATTCCAAATCACGTTTTTCCCATTGGAATAACCTGCATACAGTCTGTTTTTCCCTTCGTCCAATGCAAGAGAGCTTGGAACAATGAGTGAATCTGCAGTAGCCAGTATTTTTGGTATGGAAAAAGAACAAACTGAAAACCAGACAAACATCAAACTTATCAAAAGAATAATCGGTTTTTTCATTTCCCCCCCTTCACAGTTAGCAAACAGGTTCTTAAAATGCGTATCGATAGTCCCCCAGTTGAACCCTGATAATCCCGTTGTCATTCTCAAAATGGCCTTGACAGAATTGAGAGTAATCTTCCATGTATTTAAACTGCGTCTGAGTCCTGTATTCGCCGCTTGTGATCTTTGCGATCATCATATGGCAATACGGACCTGTTTCGCTGCTTTGCAAATCTTCTTGGTTAAAACAGCTTCTGTACAATCTTATCAGGTTGTTGGAATCGGGTTGTGCATGAAAATCATAGATCAGATATTTTTTTTCTCCGTCTGATTGTTCCCAAAAGCCGATGCAAAACCGTTCCTTCCCGTTGGTGGCGACGCTGATTTCAGACCGTCGCCTGACGAACAAATCACTTTCAATCAACATCCGCAACTGATTAACCGTGGTTCTTTGATCCAACTCGTCAATCATCCCACAATAGTCTGACACGAAACTTACCATAAAACCGCCTAACAAGCACATGACCAACATCATCAAACAGATCGAGAATAGGCCTTCTATGAGCATCGATCATTTCTCTTCCAATTTGTCCTTAATATCCTGGGCCTTCAGAAAATCCAAAAGATCCTGAATCTCACCCTCCAAATACGTGTTGAGCTGATAGGTTGTAAAGCCCACCCGATGGTCGGTGATTCGGCTTTGGGGGAAATTGTAGGTTCTGATCTTTTCACTCCTGTCGCCGGTGCCGATTAAGGATAGACGTTTAGAGGACATAGAGCCTTCTTCTTTTTTTCGTTCCATTTCGTATAGTTTGGACTTCAGAACCCCCATAGCCTGGTCTTTATTCTGGTGTTGTGACCGTTCATTTTGGCAAATCACCACAATCCCGCTGGGTATATGGGTGATGCGAACGGCTGATTCCGTTCGATTAACGTGCTGGCCCCCCGCTCCCGAAGCCCGATAAACGTCTATTCGTAAATCATCCGGATTGATGTCTACTTTAATGTTTCGGGTAATCTCCGGCAAAACAACCACAGAGGCCGATGACGTGTGGATTCTTCCCCCGGCTTCCGTTGAAGGAACACGCTGAACCCTGTGAACGCCACTTTCGTACTTGAGGGTGCCATAGACACCTGTTCCCTTTATTTTAAAAATAACCTCTTTAAACCCGCCAAGGGCTGTGGGTGTTTCTTCGATGATCTCTGATTTGAA
>CAYYNI010000014.1:0-20407 GCA_964472765.1 uncultured Thermotogaceae bacterium
TTATAGACTATTACGGCACCGGAAGAAGAAAAACGGCAGTTGCCAGAGTACATCTAAGACCGGGTAAAGGCCAAATCAAGATAAACGGGAAAAAATATGACACGTTACAAGAATACCTCATGAGAGATACCCTGGTTCGGCATGCAGTAGAACCGTTGATGTTAACCGGAACCATTGACCGTTTCGACATGGTTATGAAGATCCATGGCGGCGGTATGAGCGGACAGGCCGGAGCCATCAGACTGGGACTTTCAAGAGCTCTTTTAGAGTACAACGCCGATTTAAGACCGACATTAAAAGCAGCGGGGTTTCTCAGAAGAGATGAAAGAATGGTAGAAAGAAAAAAGTACGGCTTAAAGAAGGCCAGAAAATCACCACAGTTCTCAAAACGTTAATCGCACAATCAAGTATACGATTATCAACGGTGCGAGGGGAAAACCTCCTCGTACCTTTTTCGTGTTTGTTCATTCAGTGATTCGAACTTATCCTCATATAGAGGTGACCTGTGGGTTTAAAAGCGTTCGTACAAAAACTCAAAACAGAAGTAAACATTGTGGATCTTATTTCTTCGTATATTGAGCTGCAAAAATCCGGTCGAAATTTTAAGGCATTATGCCCTTTTCATCAGGAAAAAACGCCTTCATTTTATGTTTACGAAAACACACAGTCTTATCATTGTTTTGGTTGTGGCGCAAATGGTGATATTTTCACATTTGTACAAGCATATGAAAATTTAGATTTCGTGGATAGTGTAAAACTAATCGCAGATCGATATTCCATTCCAATTCCTTCATTCGAATCCAAAACCGACAGCGCCTTCAAATCCTATACTGCCGATATGAAAGCCATCGAAACACTTTTTTCAACAAACTTACATGAGGGCACAGCCGGATGGCGTTATTTAAAGGAAATCCGAAAAATTGACCCTACAAAAATCAAAGAGATTGGCTTAGGGTGGTCTGATTATTCAGATACATCCAAGTTATTGGAATCATTCAGTGCCCAAAGACTGAATGAATTAGGGATTTTAAACGAGAGAGACAAAAACATTTTTAGCGGCAGACTGATCTTTTCACTTAGAGACGCATCCGGAAACGTATTAGGTTTTTCTGGCAGAAAAATTGATCATTCGGAGCAACCCAAATACATGAATTCACCTCAAACAGAATATTTCAATAAAGGGAAAATTCTATATTTGTTCGATCAAACCAGAAAAAACATCAAAGATGTTGATTTTGTAATTATAACAGAGGGCTATCTTGACGCTATTCGATTGTATGTAAACGGGATGAAAAACACGGTGGCAATCATGGGAACGAGCTTGACCAAAGAACAGATCGAAGATCTTTCAAAATGCACCAATAAATTCGTTTTTGCCCTTGACAGCGACGAAGCCGGAGTTCAAGCCATCGAAAAATCATTTAAGAATCTGAATGATACCATAAATGCCTTGGTCTTAGATTTATCTCCGGCAAAAGACCCGGATGAATTTTTGTTGAAATATGGCATTGAAAACTTCCAAAAGACTTTACTGAAGGCGATCTCCATCGAAGAATTCCTGCTCAATCATATTAAGAAAGACTATAATCTGGAAAAAGAAACCGGCAGAGATTCCCTCATTTCTAATAGTCAATATCTTCTAGCCCGAGCAAAAAGAACCGGTAATATTTCACGTTTTGACCAATTGATTTCTAAGATTTCTGAATGGACACAGCTCGATAAACAGCTCTTATTAGAAAATTGGAATATTCCCAAAAAAGGCAGTGCCTCAAAACGGAACCAAACACAGGAGCAATACGCTCCTATCAACAAACCCCATCTTGAAACACTTGAACCCGAACAGGAATTAACGGTTTTATATTTGTTTCATCCCACAACCAGAACAACGATTGAAGCCATATTCACAAAATATAAAGAAATTATCAAAGATGCCTATGCTCAATTCTTTGAAAATGTACGAACAAAATTCAAACCAGATGATGCAGCAGAGTATCTGGAAGACTATTTTAGTCAGGATAAGATTAAAAGTTTTTTTCGTCAATTTCAACGGTATGAAAAATCCGATTCATTTCCTTCCATCATTAATGATTGTGAGAGGGCTCTCAAAAAAAGGCAATTAAGATACGAATTGGAAAAAATTGACACATTGATTCAAGCGGCTACAGACGACACTGAAAAATATCTGTTAATCACGAATCGCTTAAAATTATCCAAAGATTTTAATCAATTAAAAATAAATGAAGGGAGGACATTGAATGAGCGTGAACAAACCAGAAGACAGTGAAAAAAATGAACCAAAAAAAACAACTGCAAAGCGCTCACAAAAGATTACAGCAAAAAAGAAAGCCTCCAAAGACCCTCAAGAACTGGAACCGGATGAAGTGAACGAAAGGATGAAAGAGCTCGTCAATATCGGAAAAAAGAAAGGATATATCACATATGAAGATATTGACAAATCACTTCCACCGGATTATACCGGTTTTGACGGAAACTTTCTGGAAACCATTTATGAAAATCTGGAAAAGGCCAACGTTATCATCAGGGACACAGATCCGGATGGTGATGACGACGACGATGAAGAAAAAGATGAGGTATCCAGCAGCAATGAAGATGTAATGGAAAAGATCATCAGCACTAACGGACCGGCCATCTTCGACAATGCCGCATACACCAAAGACGGCGTTAAAATGTATCTCAAAGAAATCGGAAGAATCCCCCTGCTGACCCCGACTCAAGAAAGAACCTATGCAAGAAAAGCGCAAAGGGGAAACGATAAATCCAAACAGAAACTGGTTGTTGCCAATTTACGACTGGTGGTAAGCATCGCCAAGCGCTACATTGGAAGGGGCTTGACTTTTCTTGACCTTATTCAGGAAGGAAATATTGGACTACTCAAAGCCGTTGAAAAGTTTGATTGGAAAAAAGGATACAAATTCAGCACCTATGCCACATGGTGGATTCGACAGGCTATTACCAGAGCCATAGCAGATCAGGCAAGGACGATCAGAGTTCCCGTTCATATGGTTGAAACCATCAATAAAATCAACAAAATCCGGCGAGAATATCTTCAGGAACATG
This sequence comes from uncultured Thermotogaceae bacterium, assembly GCA_964472765.1. Classification (GTDB taxonomy): domain Bacteria; phylum Thermotogota; class Thermotogae; order MWEM01; family MWEM01; genus JASUTC01. The sequence continues at coordinate 3,079 of CAYYNI010000014.1, forward strand.
GAGATTATCCATCTGTTAAAACTCTGGCAAAACTAACGGGCAAAACGACTGAAAAGATAGAGGAAATTCTTCAGGCCGACAAAGAAACCTTGTCGCTTGAATCACCGGTGGGTGGGGATGAGGATTCATCAGTCGGTGATTTTGTTGCAGATGTCGAGAATATTAATCCCGAAGACTCCGCTATGCTCATGCTCTTGAGAGACGAAATCAACGAAGTACTCAATACGCTGGGGCCAAGAGAAGCCACTGTTCTGAAAATGAGATACGGTTTGATTGATGGCCGACAAAAAACCCTGGAAGAAGTGGGAAAATATCTGAATGTTACCCGTGAAAGAGTTCGCCAGATCGAAGTAAAAGCCCTAAGAAAATTAAGACATCCCACAAGAAGCAAGCATTTAAAAACACTTATTACTTATTTAAACAAATAAGCAAAAAGAAAACGAGACTATTCAACGAAAAGAGGTGATTAAAGTGGATTTCTATTTATCAATGATATTATTGATCCCGGCAATGTTATTTGGACTTTGGGCACAAATGAAAGTCAAATCAACTTTTGAACGCTATTCACAAATCAGATCCAAATCCGGAATGACCGGTCAGCAACTGGCTCAGCAGTTACTGAATTCAAACGGTTTGAGCCAAATCAGAATTGTTCATGTGGGAGGCAATTTGTCCGATCACTATGATCCGAGGAAGCAGTTGGTTGCTTTATCCGATTCGACTTTTTCCAGCGATTCAGTGGCAAGCCTGGGAGTGGTTGCGCATGAAATAGGACATGCCATCCAACATAAGAATCATTATGCTCCCTTGAAAATCAGAAACGCATTTATCCCGGTAGCACAATTCGGTTCCTCCTTTTCATGGATCATTTTTTTCGCCGGACTTCTCCTTTCCACACCACTCTTAATCAACATTGGTATTTGGCTTTTTTTAGCCGTTGTTGTTTTTTCCATCATCACATTACCGGTAGAGTTCAATGCCAGCAGCAGGGCGTTGGATATGATTGAAAATCAGCACATTCTTGATTCCAAAGAACAACTGATGGCTAAAAAGGTGTTAAGTGCTGCAGCCATGACTTATGTGGCTTCAACATTGATGGCCATTTCACAATTGTTGAGGATGTTACTCATATCAAGAAGAAACTGATTGGGAGGTTAGCCGTGTCTATAATCAATCGTACTTACAGTTTTCTTGAAACACGTGAAGAAACAACGCAATTTCAAGTCACTCCTGAGCAGATCTGGAAAGAGAATGCCGTTGTTAAAACTTTTTCAGTCTTAGCAACTAGAGAATTAATGATTAAAGTCTTTGAATTCTCAGAGGATATGCTGAAACGAATCTTAGGCGAGAATATCATCGCAGCCGTTGTATCATCCAATATCAAACATTTTGGCATCACACCGGTTTCCATGAGAGTGACGATAAAGTTAAAGATCACATCTGTGGAAGGCAATCACATCCATTTCCGTTTTGACGCTTATGATGAAATGGAACCCATCGCTCACGGAGAAATTGTCAGAGTAATCATTTCCGCTGAATACATCAGGCGAAAAATAGAAGAGAAACGATTGTAATTTGAGAAGGCCTAGAAATAATGAAGATTTAAGAGAATATCGGATCATCGAAAATAAAAAGCGGTCTGAAAAACCATTCAGATCGCTACATTTGATGGAGAAAGATTTGAAAGTGGCGTTGATCTTTCCCTCGGACTATGGAACTGCCATATCTAACCTGGGATTTCACAAAGTTTTCGAACTCCTCAACAACCTCGATGGCATTCAATGTGAAAGGTTTTACTATGACAACAAATTTTCAAAATTTTATTCTCTTGACACCTTCAGACCTTTAGATGAATTCCACATTTGGGCTTTTTCAGTATCCTTTGAAATGGATTTCATCAATGTCATCCATATTTTGAGCCAAAAAAAGATTCCACTAATCAATACACAGCGAACGGATCACCACCCTTTAATTATTCTTGGTGGTGCAGTCACTTATTTTAACCCCAATGCCCTTTGGCAGTATGTAGATTTAATCTTTCAAGGAGATGCTGAAGACAACCTTCCTGAGTTGATGAATCGATTACTTGAGTCTTTTAGGGCAAAAAGAAACAGAACACTCATTTTGAAAGACTTAGAACAGATTGAAAACCTTTCCATTCCACCTCTTAACCATCAATCAGCAATAGTGGCCAAATCATTCCAACTCACTGATCATCCTTCCGTCTCACTTTTCATGAGTAAACATTCGGTTTTCCCCAATAAAGTGTTATTGGAAATCGGCAGAGGATGTTTGAGGCGATGCTCCTTCTGTGTCGCAGGACATACAAGAAGCCCCGCAAGATTCGTAAAAATCAATGCAATCAATCAAGTTTTGGACGAGATAAAGAAAAAAGGCTATAACGACTGCGGACTAATCTCAGCAACTTTTACCGATCATCCCCAAAAAAACCAAATATTGGATTTATTGGAGGAGAAAGATATGCATTTTTCCGTTTCTTCTCTAAGATTGGATTCTTTATCAAAAAAACTCATAGAAGGTCTCATAAGAAGTGGCCAAAGAGAAATAACCATCGCACCGGAGGGTGGCAGTCAAAAGATAAGAGATATCATGAACAAACAAATCACGGAGGCAGATATTGAAAAAAGCCTCAAATTGATTTCGGAATGCGGGTTAAAGAAACTGAAAATGTATTTCATTTACGGGCTTGAGGAAGAAGATGAAAGTGATTTTCAAGCCATTGCAAAAATCGTACAGCATGCTATCCATTCTGGAATACCCGATATCAAAATTAGTTTAAATCCACTAATCCCAAAACCAGGAACACCCTTTTCGTATAGAAGGATTGAAGATATCAAAACACTGAAAGCAAAAAAACAGTTCATTGAACATCAGATTGGAAAAACAGCTGAATTAAAGTTCGAAAGCATTCGCAACAGTATTATTCAATATCAAATCGCTAATGCTACGAAAGATTATCGATTTTCACTTTAACTTCCATCCATCATTCACCCCATTTTCATCGTTTTTTCACCCCCTACCACGTAATTGGTCTGTTGTCCTTCATGCACAATCCTCTCCTCCTATCCCCAAAAAAACTAAAATATTTAGTGATATGCTTAAAAATATTGATTAAGAACTTAATTTTTTTATGTTTTCTCTTGACATATATGATTTTATACTGTATAATATTCATAAATAATGAAAGAAGGTGAATATAATGAGAAAAACTTTAACCAAATGTCCTGCATGTAACCATCAACTATATATTTCAGAATATAAATGTGGTAATTGCGGGACGACAGTAAACGGGAAATTTGAATTGGACGAATTGTTTAAATTATCAGAGGATCAACTTTTTTTTACGAAAGTCTTCATTAAGAACAGGGGCAACCTTTCCGAGGTTCAAAAAGAACTCGAAATCTCCTATCCAACCGCAAGAAACAGATTAGAGGACATCGTGAGGACCATGGGCTATGAAGGCGCACAACCTGAGAGAACTGAATCTCAGAAAATATTGGATATGCTTGAAAATGGTGAAATTAGTTCAAAAGACGCCATGGAGATGTTGAGAGCTCTCAAAAAGGAGGAGAAAAAATGAGTCTTTTATCCGTTCTCGGAGCCATCTTTTTAGTTGTTTTGGCTTTTAAAATGTTCCCAGCCATTATCGGCATTTTCGTGGCAATAGGGGCTGTGGTATTGGTAGGATTAGTCTTTGCGGGTATATTAGTGGTTTTCTTACCTGTTTTAATCATTATACTAGCTGTGGCTGGATTGGTATGGCTGATAAAAACCATAATCGCTTGAAGGGGTGAATGAACATGTCTTTTTATCAAAAAAAAGGGGAAACAGATCTAACTGGCATAGAAGAAATCGTTATTTCCACTGTGGGTGGTGATTTTGAATTAGAAGGCGTCCAAGATCTTGTTTCTGAAATGTCCTGGGATGTCATATGGGAAAAAGAAGATTGCGATGTTGAGGTGGTCAGAAATGGTCAAAAGCTCATCATCCGATTCGATGATAAAAGCAACATTGTCAAATTCTTTGGTATTACGATCAACACATCCGTTGGCAACTTATACAAAGCGAAAATTCATTTGCCGATGGATATCCTAAAAAAGATTTCAATCAGTACGGTTTCAGGTTCTATCAAAACAACCAAAATTATGGGTAGCTTCATCCATCTTTCCTCCACATCCGGAGATATTCAATGCGATGATACCCGATGCGATGAATTAACCATCTCAACAAAATCAGGTGATATCCGTACGCAAAGAATTCAATCTAAAATGAATTGCAATTTTTCTTCGCTCAGCGGTGATATTTCATCCTTTGACATCGATGCAAACCAATTAACCTGCTCAGATAAATCAGGTGATATCAAAATCGACCATGTTTCACCAGCTGCTCAATATTTATCTGTCAACAACGTAAGCGGTGATGTCGCTGTCAGAAATCTTCCGACCGAATCGAAAATTGTGACTGTCAGCGGCGATATCATGATCAAAAACATCAACCCCAAAGTATCCTGGAATACCCATACCGTGAGCGGCGATATCAACATTCTCACAACGCCAGTGGATGCAAATGTAAGTTTTGTAAGTGTTTCTGGTGATGCTTTGTTTAAACAAAGACAACCCAACCGCCAAGGGAAAAACGAATTTACTTTCGGAAACGGGACAGGTGGTGAAATCAACGCAAAAACCGTTTCAGGGGATTTGATCATTAAAACTGAAGAAGGGACAACACAAAAAGCAACAGAACAAAATCTGGAAGAAAGATCATCCAAACATGACCCAGATGCTGAAAGAATTGTATATACTTATCTTCAAGGTATCATCACATTAGAAGAAGCCAAAGAAATGCTCACGATACTGGAATATGATGAAGCACATATCAACCAACTCATCGAACAAATGCGAGCAGAAGTCAATGAGCAAAACCATCATACACTTAAAGATACAAACACGCAGTCAGAAGGGACAGTGATTGAAGATGAAGAAAAATCATCATGATTTTGAGGAAGATTTTGAAAACATCATCAACGAAAATATCAAAGACAACCTAAAAGATATCAACCAGTGGATCAATGAAATGACCAAAGGCAAAATCATGATCATTAAACTGGATTTGGATGATAAAGATTGGGCAGTATTGAAAGAGCTGGCGAAAATCGAGGGGAAAAGCATTCAGGAATTCACCAACGACGCCGTTAAAGATTACTTAAGGCGTAAAAGCCCTGTATAATGCTCTTCTAGTGTTATTACCCCGCACTTTTGCCTTATGATATAATCATCTACCAAAAAGGGTATTTTTTAGAAGGTGTGGGGTGATTTGAAAAAACGAAGTTTTATCTATACACTGATAAAAAAACAAGCGATTACCTTAGCGTTTTCTTTATTGGTTTTTTTGATAATCATAAATGTTGTCTTCGACAAAGGCTATCGCAAATATATTTTTGATCCCATCTTTAACACCCTTATTAACAGTGTGATTTCATATCAAAAGAATTGGAGTGAAATGATCGGAGGTTTCCAAGAGTCTTATCGATCGCAAATACAAATAATCCTGCAAGATACCGTTCTCTGGTACGAGTACAATCTTGAGGCTTCCATAGAACAGATTACTGCAAGACTTCACTCACAAACCATCAATACGGATCACCAGATAGAATCTCTCGATTGGTATCTAATCTCCAATGATGGAATAATTGTTCAAACCAATTATCCAAATGATATGGGTGTGGATTTCAGCAAGACTGTTCCCAAATACTGGGAATTTTTAAGAAAGTTGCCTATCGGCGAAATTCATATTGATAAAATGCTCTATGAAGTCAAAACGGGTATTCCGAGGATTTACGGCTACTATAGACTTTCTGACGGATCTTTCTTTGAAATCGGCTTAAAACTACAGGATAATATCTTAAAAAAATTTATCGATCAGTTTATCGCATTTGGGAACAACACCGATTACGTAGAGAATATTTCGGTATATACGGTTTCTTACGAACCTTTCGGAAACTTTCCCGAACTTACCAAAGACGACACCCGGATGTTCAAAAAGGCTGAGAATGACACCCTATACAGTTACAAAGAACTCTCCAAAGAAATATTTCTGGTTTATACCAGTCTGTATTCAGACTCTTTTAACCCGGAAGAAAATTCTCCTGTAGTCAGGACAAAATTCGAAATAGACTTTACAGACCTAATCAAAATCAAAAACCAGTTTCTTGTCCTCTTTAATCTCATTATTGCATCCATTCTGATCATCATGCTGTTAATCAATTATCAACAGGTAAAAAGGTTGATGCATAATCTGAACATCATCATCAAAAAAGTGTATGATTACGAACAAAATCCCGCAATCGGTTTATCCGATATTGATAAACATGCAGATTTCATAGAAACTGAAAAATTAGGGAATGCGTTTAAAATAATGTCTCACCGTATTACCTTATTGATAAAAAAACAGAATAAGGCCAATAAACATCTGCAAATCGCAAAAGACCGATTAGAAGTACTCGCCTCTCATGATGAATTAACCGGTGTAGAAAACAGAAGAACATTCTTTAAAAAGATTATCCCTCTCATGAACGAAGACATTTATCCATGGTCTTTGGTCTTCGTTGACATGGATCAGTTAAAAAAAATCAACGATCACTATGGTCATAACGTAGGGGATAAGGCGTTAAATCTTCTTGGAGAAACACTTCTCATGTGCACCCGATCAAAAGATCTAATCTCAAGAATCGGTGGGGATGAGTTCGTGATCGCTTTAATCAAGACTGATGAAAAGATAGCGAAAAAAATACTTCAAAGAATTCAAACCATTCTTTACGAAAACGGGAAAACCATTCATCAAGAGTTGGCATTATCCATCAGTTATGGTATCACGCTTATCAATGATAAAAACGAAGAAGATTTGGAGAAGATGATTCAAATTGCCGACTCTAGAATGTATGAACAAAAGGCAAGAAAAAAAACAAATCAATAAAATAGTTTGTCTCATAATTATTTATAGAGACTCCTTGTAATATTATAGATGTATAACTCGTCTATTATATCAAGACATAAAAGGAGGGAACAAAAATGAAAAAGCAAAACTTTAATATAAGAGAATACTTAAAAGCACCAATAGAGGAACAAATTGAACGGGAAAAAAATAGATTTTTCTGGACTATGCAAGGACTACACTAATCAAAATTGTTGATGTATAGAATGAGATATCAAAATTGTGAAGGTTAAAAATGATTTGACAGGATTTAAAAAACGATAAAAGGAGTGATGATCATGAAGCTTTTCAAAACGTATTCTAAGAAGAACATTGTTGAAGAAGATTTGATCGTTAAAGGGATAGAGCAAGCAAGAAATATGACTTATTGGTTTTCCGAAAGATTTTAATAGTTACTGCTTTTCATATATCAAGTGTGGGGTTTCTAAAAGAATCCCCACATTTTTTATTTACAAAAGTGATCTTTCGTTTTTGATGCGCTGTGCTTTTTTCGGTGCCACAACTTCCAAGGATTTCATATACATGTATCTGGGTATGGGTTCAAACAAATCACGGGATAATCTACGGTTGATATCAACCACTCTTTGTCCAAGAACCGTCCGCAATCTGATGTGTCCGGTAACCTGAATTTTGTTAAGAAAATACAAAGAGCTGATCCGCATCAGTCCTCCCGCCAAAAACATAATCTGCAACCCGTTCATATCCATCTCAGCAAATTTGAATGAAAAATCAGATAAATACTTTGCCGCTATCCCCCCCAAAATTGAGCCAAGAAATCCGAATACGCCGTTGAAAGCCGAGAAAAAACCGTAAATAAGTCCGGCAGATTTTCCGCCAATAATCAGCGGTAAGGTAAAAATAGACAGGTTGATGGCAGACCATGCTGTACCTGCCAGAAAAGAATCGACCCACATTAGCACATGCAAGGTTTGGGGTGTCATAAAAAACCACATAATAGAAACGGCTGAAGCTAAACTAACCCCGATTCTTAATACATTTTTATGTCCAATTCTGTCGGCTAATTTTCCCCAAAAAATAACCGTTAATATCATCACTCCACTAAACGTAATCGAAAGATATCCCAAAAAGGAGAAACTCATCTCTAAATTCTCAATTTGATGGAACGAAAAAAACGGTGCGGTAAACAAGATGGCAAAATTCCAAAAAGCACCAAATACCATGAGTCGTATATTATTTCGATCGGATATGATGTATTTAAAAAAATTCCCCGATTGTGTATCCTTTAGAGGCGGTTCGTACTGGCGAGACAAGAAAAACAAGCTCCATACAGCACAAATAAAGCCAATCAGAATAACCCATCGTACACCATGTATATCTGGACTGTTTTCCAGAATTCTTGAAAAAATCCAAGTAAAGATTAAAGAAACCACGGTGTTGATGAGATTTCGAAGTCCAAAGAAAGACCCCATCTTGTTGTCCGGGATCAGGTCTCGCATCCACGAAGTCCATGCATTACCGGCAAATGCCCCAAAGATAAAACTCAATGAAACAATGCTTATGAACAATTCCTGATTAACCCATCCTACAATAGACATGACGAGCAGCAAAGGCCAAAAAGCCCTTGATACAGCAATAAAAAATAAAACAAAGGGTTTACGTTTATTAAGACGATTGATAATCGCAGGTACAAAGATTTGAAAAACCTGACTGAGCAGTTGTATCCCCATCAAAAAGCCTAGAAGAAGCTCATCCACACCGAATTCAAGGGCAATTTTCGTAAAAATAAAACCTTGAATAAGGATTAAGAAAACACTGGCTCCCGCACCTTCTATGATTGATAATTTTAATGCCTTTTTGATATCATGCTCAACCACTTAACATTCTCCTTTTTTTCTGCTTTCATTCGATTATACATCTTAAATACCTATTTGTACAATCAACTACACAATCACAAGATATTGTTGATATTTTTACTTTTATGACATCAATTATTTTTGTTATTCAATCAACAACTGATTATCAAAGATATTTAAATCGATTTGTATATCACTGATTCAGCGGGTTAGAAAAAAATAAAACCAAACTGAAAAAAAAAATTAAAGGAAGATACTTGACAAACCGAATTATATGTTGTATAGTACCTTCGATAGCAAATGAGTAAGAAAAAAATAATGAATCGGGGTTTCCTGGTTTTTTGATGGAATATTTATAGTTTTGCTATTAAATCAATTAACTGGTTTTTATAAATAGGCACAGCACGAACCTTCTATATTAACTCCATAATCACTTTTTTAAAAAAATCTTATTCTAACACTTTCTTCAATGAACAAAATTAACTTCATCAGCTGTGCCTATTTTTTTATGCTTGTTCCAATCCGATGATTACCGTTGTCCCTTCTCCTTTGATACTTTGTATTTCCAAGCTCCCTTTGTTTTTCTCCACGAATTCCCTAACCAAAGATAGCCCTAAACCTGTACCGGTTTCTCCGTCTGTTCCCTCCATTGATTTGACTTTTGGAGAATTGATTTCTTTCAATCTCGCCTCATCCATACCAACACCAGTGTCTTTGACGATGATATAGAATTTTTCGTCGTCTTTATTCTGATCGATATAAACACACCCGTTTTTTCTTGTAAATTTGAGGGCATTTGAAATCACGTTTCTAATGACAGTATGAATCATGTCCCGATCGCCTTTGATATACATGAGCTCACTCAGGTTATTGGATAAGCCAATAGACTTGGTGCGAAAAACACTTCGGTTGAAACTCAAAACATCATTGACCACTTCATTCAAGTTGAATACCAAAAAATCCGCTTTTATCTTCCCTTTGGCATTCCGAGACCAATTAAGCAAATTCTCTAAAATAGAAAGGGATGATTTTGCCGAAATGTTCATGTCGGATAGAAAACGATCCTTTTCAGGGGGAGTTAATTCGTATTCTTCATTCAACAACAGGTCAATCAATGAGGAAATAGCTCCTATCGTTCCCCTGAGATCATGAGATATGATCGATAAGATTTGGTTGGTTAAGTTGTTTTCCCATTTCAGTTGGTGCACACTTTCTTTTAGCTGTTCTTCAATCCTCCTTCTCTCTGAAATATCAAAAACGATACCGGCTACCAATTCTGCATTGCCCGATTCATCAAACTTGATAATCTTACCTCTGTCGTAAAAAGTTCGATAATCTCCATTTTTGGCTTGAATTCTGTATTCAGCTTCATAAACCGGTTCTTTTCCCGTGATATGGTCTCTCATCGCTTGCATGGTTTGTTGGTAATCGTCTTTGTGGATGCGATTGACAAAACCGTACATATCCGGATCAATTTCGCCTTCCTCATATCCCAAAGCCTTTATTTTCAAAGGATTGTATCGAACTTGCTTCGTTTTTAAATTTAACTCCCATCTTCCCAAATTTCCCGCCCAACGGAAATTCAAAGCATCTTGTTCGTTTAATTCATGTTCAAGCTCAGATAGGCGTTTCTTTAATTGTTCATTTTCACTTTGCAATAATTCTGATTTGTCCATTGTATTCACCCCGTATCGGCTTTATCTGTATGTGATTCTTGTAAAAAAATCCGTATGATACTGCTTGAAATGATCCTGAGAAAAGATGTACTTGGTTCGATATTTTTTGGCTAATTTGAAGATTTCTACATCAGCGTAATCTACTATTTTTGTCCCGGCCCAACTGCAAAATTCACTTAGCTCTGTGCTCTCAGTTTTTGACAGTTTTCTTTTAAAAGACTTGTCAAAAGCCCAAATGAACGGGAAGAAAAATTTATCTGATTTATTCGCAATATATTCATAAAGGTCAAATATGGGATCCATTGCTGGTTTGCCTTTTACCCATCCTAAATTTGAGCCGTCAACGATTAATGGCGAATGAACCTTTCTGATCATGAGTTGCCGAAGATAAAGAAAAGTTCCAAGATAACGAGATCCTTTGTATTGTAAAACGACAAATTTATAGCCCGCCGGGAGCCTGTTCAATCGATGGGTGGGATACCATTCCCAGCTCATTTGATGCTTTTGAGTATGACGAAAATGAACAGAGAAATTCATTGGCGGAAGTTTACCGATGATGGGATGATTCTCCAAAGCTGCTGCCGGATCATTGTACTGGTATAATAATGCTTTAGAAGCTTCCGATAAGGTTTGTTGCCTTTCTTTTTGTCGATGTTTTTGTTTTTCTTTTAACAGTTCGATCATTCTTATATCGGTCATCTGCTTAGCAATTCCTTCAGGGAGCAGATAGGACTTGGCATAATCACTTTCTATTTCAACGAATTCGCCCTTTTTTCCCAAAAGGGCAAAATCTTTCAATAAAACTACGTTCATTCTGGTTGCCATTTTATCAAATCCTTTGCAGGGACTGTGGAATACAGCTGGGTTTAATCTACGAGTAAATCAAAAGCGGGATCACAAGTTCGCCTTCCGTTAATGAACCGTGTTTTCCCTTTAAGGTGTACGATTTACCATGATGCTTAAAATGAAGAGAATATGCCTCTTTCGCAACAGCAACAAAATCCCCCAACCGATACTGATGTTCTTTCAGCATCCGTTCTGTAATGCTCAAAGGATATGTGGAACTTGAAAAAAGGTTTGCTGCGATTGCCTTGTTTTTATCCATCAAATAAAATCTTTTTGAGAAGCGTTGATTGAAATAATCTGAAAAACCTTTTTTATCCCTCACATTGAAATAAACTGCCCGAGGTTCACCCGCAATCGGCGGATGAATGTAACTTTGAAACAATTCATCTTCCGATGTGATCCATTCTTCATCTTCCCAAGCAGTATCGATTTGGCCGTGATCTGAACTGATCAAAAACACCGTTTCTTTCAGTTGTTCTTGGCTCAACCGGTCGATAACTTCTTTTCTGAGCATTCTAAAGAGATATTCAATCCCCCCCTGATAAGGACGTGATTGCGTACCCCAATGATGACCATCGGTATCCGTCAATCCCCAATAGACAAAAATAAAGGTCTTGGAGTCTTCTTCTTCAATCGTCTTCAGCAATTGATAGAACATTTCCAGCATACCGGAATAAGTGCGTTTCGAGGATCCTTTATGATGCATTCTGGTCAGTCCGGATTCTGAGAACAAATCGGATGTAATCGTCCAACATTTTACACCATTTTCCTGTAGTGTTTCAAAAATAGTGGGTATGTTTAAGAATTTGATGGGATTTAATCCCCTTTGGATCAATGAATCCCTTTCGAAATCAGGTGGTGAGAGCATGATCATATTGACTAAAGAGGAATAATCGGTAAGAAACAAAGTATACCCCAGCATTCCATGTTCAAGAGGAGGAAGCGCTGTACAATAAGAGGTCAACGCTGCCGTTGTAGTCGTTGGAAAAACACTTGTGAGGATTTCCTGTTCATAAATACTTAAATCATCTTGTAAAGACGGGGATTGACTTGCACTCATTTGAAGATTTTTCCACCCTACAGCATCGATTACAAACAGTATCATCTTTTTTTTGCTTTCAGGATTTTTTATTTTATCCATGATTTCCAAGGAAGGATACCGAGTAGGGCATTGGAAGAATTTTAGTACAAAATTAGACAGGTTCACAATGGATCTTTCACGATATTCGGGTAAATACAGACCCGGTGTCAATTCTTGTAAATTAATTTGAGAAAAAATAACGATCACCTCGTCTTTCTTTAGTCCCTCAACGTTCTGACCTTCAAGACCTTTTTAATGCTGATCTTATCATCTTTTGACAAATCAATATCCACTTCTTGATTCTTTCGGATCACTTTCACTATTGGCCTTGTTATTGACCCTCGCCTGTTGGCCACAACAAGTGCCAGTTCATCAGTTGTTAAAATGACTTTTGTATTTACAGGATAAAGTCCAAAGGACAATAAAAATAATCTCACCATTTCCGAATCAAACATTTTTTTAGATTGCTTAACGATAAAGCTGATGGCTTCATAAGGTTCCCAGGGCTCTTTATAGGGCCTTCTGGTAGTCAGAGCATCATAGACATCCGCCACCATTAAAAGTCTTCCTTCTAAAGGAATACCCAACTGAATCAAGCCTTCAGGATAACCCTTGCCATCCCATCGCTCATGGTGGTATTTGATGGCATTCAATATAGGCTTGTTTTCTAAACCGGAACTCACTGCAATTTTGTAACCGTATTCGGGATGTTTTTTGATGATATCAAACTCAAATGATTTTAGCCGCTCGTTACTTTTAATTATTTCAGCTGGAATCCACAACTTCCCCATGTCATGCAGTAACCCGCCCATGGTAAATTTTTCAATGATATCCTTCTCTTTACCGTATTTTTCGGTGGCTAAAATAGTGGCAATAATGGCGACATTGACCTGATGGGTGAAAGTATAGTCATCCAATTTTTTCAGCTTTACTAAAGAGGGAACAACGTATTCACCGTATTCTTCCATAATTTCTTTGTTAATCTCATCACTAATGTGTTTAGTCTTATCAATATCGATTCTTCCCTCTTTCAGGGTCTCTTCGCACACCTGTGACAATTCATTGGAAAATTTCTCCAGTTTGTCTTCACTAAAAAGGTCGTTGACGGCTGTGTCGTATTCTTCTTCATCATCGAAAACTGATATCCAGTCGATCCCCCTGCTGAGAAGTTTTTGAATGGTCAATAATGATATTCTTTCACCATTTCTAATGACGATATCATCCGGTGCATTCCCCAAAATCGTTTCTGAACAGACATCGCCTTCTCTCAAAGTTTTGACTTGTTTCCATTTAATCAATACCAAGCACCTCGGTGATGAACAAATCATCTTTTTCAGCCAATGAAATTTCTTCATCTTCTACAAGTATAACAGGCCGACCTATCGCTTTCCCCCCTTTGGAAATAACCGTTCCCCGTTGACCGTTACTCAGTTTAACTTGCGTTCCGGTAGGATAAATTCCGGTAATCTCAACAAAGGCCTTGACAAAGGTGGGATCAAAGAGAATGTTTGAATTGGAAACAATCCATTTTAATGCGGTGTAGGGATCCATAGTCGGTTTGCCCTTCACCTGAGTAATCAAGGTGTCATATGCATCCGGTATAGCCATTAAACGAGATAATTCGTTAATTTTATCCCCCTTAGCCCCCATGGGAAAACCCTTTCCGTCATAACGCTCGTGATGTTCGATCAGCGCATCTTCTTCATCTTTTTCCAAAAAACCCGGAGCAACTTTATTAATGATTTTCACGCCGATAATGGGATGGATTTTCACACGGTTTAAGTCACCGTGTTTGTATTGTTCAAACAAATCTTCAACATAATCTAGAGACTTGTTCTTCTGGGCATAAATTAAACCGATATCGTGGAGCAATGATACTTTTGTCAGTTTAAATAAAAGATGTCTTGACTTGTTTAAGGCTTTAGCAAGAACACATGCAATAATAGCGGTATTGATCCCATGTTTGATGATGAAGCCGGGGGCAATGTCTGTCATGAAATTAAAAACGTTAGAATTACTCTTAAGCACTTCATTGACTAATTCGTTACTAAGATTAACAACTTCATCCTTTTGGAAGGTATTGGTCTTTAGAAAGGTTTTTGTAACTGTTTCAAAACGTGCAATAGACTCGTGATATTTTTCATCGGAAACGATCAGGGGAAGTTCGGGGGCCAGAATCGCTTTGGATTCTTTGGCATATTCGTCTTCGAGTTCCAAAATGATATCCTGGTCTTTGACCTCTCCATCCTGAACCCTTACAGGAACCCATTCAACTTCCCTCCTCTGAAGATATTGAATTGTTTTTGAATCCAGAATGCTGGATTTATGCGCCAACAAGACAAAACTATTGGGATCAAAAACGTCATCCCCACATATTTCGCCGGCTTTTAATTCTTCAGTCCGTTTCCAAATTATTTTCAAATTTGTATCCCCTTCTCTTCCCATTCATCAATTAACGATTGCTTTAACGCTTTTTTAGGAGTGACCAAACTTAAAACCCATTTTTGTGAAAAGTAACGCTCCATGACTTGCTCCATTCGTGCGATATCCACCACATCGATGCGTCCCACCATTTCCTCAACACTCAACGGTCTTCCAAAAGCCAACCCGGTATCGAGATTTCTCATCATAGTAGAATAGGTGCTTTCGGTGGATAAAAGTAGTTTCCCCTTCAAACGTTCTTTCCCGTAATTGATATCCTGTTGGGTTATTCCACTCTTCATTATTCTCAATAGTTCTTTCATCAACTCGTCTTTAAGTTTTGTGAACCGCTCAGGTGTTGTTGCAGCATAAATAAAAAAAAGACCTCCCTCAGGATAGCTGATCAGACCGGAATCAATGGTGTAAACCAACCCTAACTCCTCTCTTAATCGGTTAAAAAGCTTTGAGCTCATGCCGCCGCCTAAGAGAGTATTGAGCACTTGAAAAACGTTAAAATCAGGATCCTGCCTCGAAGGGGCTTCTATACCAATGAGCATATGCAGTTGTTTTAAATCTTCTTTCTCAGTTACGATGACCGATCGTTCCGGTGAATACATCAGTGAAGCCACTTCTCTTTTCGCCTGTTTATAGGTCAAGTCACTGAAACATTCCAAAAGATCTTCGGGAAAATTCCCCGCCACTGAAAAGACCATGTTGGATGGATGATATTTTGTTCTGTAAAAATCCAGTAGATCTTGTCTGCCAATCTCTTTAATACTGTCGAGGGTTCCCAATACGGGATTGCCATAAGGGCACTTTCCCCAGACACTCTTAAAAAATTGTTCATAAACGATGTCTGCCGGATCATCATCCGCAGCTGAAATTTCCTCCATCACCACTTGCTTTTCCAGATCAAAAAACTTTTGAGGAAACAACGATTCACTGCATATATCTTTTAAAATAGAGAGGGCGATTCTCGATTCCGAATCGGGAACCCTTGCAAAATATACGGTGTTTTCTTTGCCGGTAAACGCATTAAGCGTCCCTCCCACTCTTTCAATGGGTTCTTTTAATTCCAATGGAGAACGAGTTTTGGTTCCTTTAAAAACCATGTGTTCAGTAAAATGGGCTGCACCAGAACGGTCGGCAGGTTCATGGGAAGAACCTGCCCTGACGGCTATTGATAAACTGACAGAACGTACACCGTTCATTCTATGAGAAAAAATCTCCATTCCGTTTTTGAGTTTTTCGGTTGTTGCTATGGCTGAATCCACTTCATCACTTCCTGTTTTCTCTTCTCTCTGTTGGTTTTCTACCCCTTCTGTCTGAATTTGAAGCCATCTTCTTTTGGCTACCCGGTTCTCTCAGATCAATCTTCCCACCCGGTTCCAGTTTACCGCAAACGACTTTTACCATATCGCCCAAGTTGAATTTTGCCGCTGGGTCTTTGACAAATCCTTCCATATTCGATACATGAAGTAAACCTGTTTTCCCGGGTGCCAGTTCAATAAACACCCCGTATTTTTCGATACGCGTTACTTTTCCGGTGTATTCTTTATCCGCTTCAAGAGGTTCAAGCATACGGTGAATATAGTCTGCCGCTGCATTGCTCTTCTTTGCGTCACTGCCAAAAATATTGACCTTTCCTTTTTCATCATCAATCTCAATCTTGACATCAAATTCGGCAGTGATGAATTTGATCATCTTTCCTCCGGGTCCAATGACTTCACCAATGGATTCCTCAGGAATATCAAAAGAAACGACGGCCGGTGCATATTCACTGAGAGTGTCTCTGGGCTGTTCAATCGTCTTGTACATGATATCTAAAATATGCTGTCTACCTTCTTTTGCCTGATTCAACGCCTTCGCCATGATTTCTCTGCTGATACCGCTGACTTTAACATCCATCTGAAATCCGGTGATGCCGTCTTTTGTTCCCGCTACTTTGAAGTCCATATCTCCCAAATGATCTTCCATTCCAAGAATATCTGATAAAATGACCGTTTCATCCGGTTCTTTAATCATTCCCATGGCGATACCGGCTACATGTTTTTTAACCGGCACGCCGGCATCCATTAATGACAAAGACGCAGAGCAAATCGTCGCCATGGAAGATGAACCGTTTGATTCCAATATTTCGGAAACAACTCTAACGGTATAAGGAAATTCATCCACCGAAGGCATGATGGATTTCACAGACCTTTCAGCTAAATGACCATGCCCGATTTCCCTTCTGGATGTGGAACCCAGGCGTTTGACTTCACCCACGGAGAATGGCGGAAAATTGTAATGCAGCATGAAGTTTTTCTCCGATTCTTCATAAATAGAATCGATATATTGAACGTCCCGACCACTTCCCAAAGTGAGAATTCCCAAACTTTGGGTTTCTCCTCTGGTAAACAGGGCAGACCCATGCACCCTAGGTAAAATACCTATTTCGCATGTGATAGGACGTATGGTAGTAGAATCTCGGCCATCTG
>CAYYNI010000015.1:0-20153 GCA_964472765.1 uncultured Thermotogaceae bacterium
GATGGATCAAGCCAATGACCTTACCCACATTTCCCGTCATCTTTTTTGCTACATACGCACATAACACCCCAGATTTTCCAGCTGCACCTAATATCATGACTGTGTCAGAGGGTTTCACCAATCTGGCGGTTTGTATGGGAGCGCCTGCCACATCAAGAATGGATAATGCCAGTGGTCTGGACATGTCAGCGGGTAATTTAACCACAACTCCGCTTTCAAAAACGATGGCCTTGCCTTCCACTTCCACCTGTTCCCTATCCAAATGGACTTTTCTGATCCTTTCTATCTTAAGTGGTGTTAAGGAAAGAGATACAAGAGTTGCCACATGATCTCCCACCTTAACCTGATGCTTTTGAGACATCTCTTTTGAAATTTCAGCAACGGTTCCCACCAGCATTCCGCCTGACCCGGTGACGGGGTTGTGCATCTTTCCCCTTTCGGATATGATTTCCATGATTCTTGCAGCCACTTTTGCTTCATCTGCGCCTACTTCTTCCTTGATTTGCCTGAATGAGGCTGAATCAATGTTCAAATGTGTGACATCAATCATGATTTCGTTGTCATAGGCGGTATTCATTGCATTGTTGACTTTCCAGGCCGGTTGCGGTAATACACCCTCCGGCTCCAAAACTCGATGTGTTCCAAACGGACATCCTTTCATGTTGACCATCCTCCCCTTGTTTTAGAAGAAAACCTTGATGGGATATTGACTGCTTGCTTCTTCAAAATCTGTTCTCAGCCAGTTTTCCCATAAAGTTAACTGTTTTTCTCGCTTCAGCATTTCTTTGACATCTTTTCTAAGTTGTCCCTGGCCTTGTTCGCCACCGGAAAACTCAACCACTTTAATAATGTGATAACCTAATTCGGTTTTGACGGGTCCTACAACATCGCCCGGGTTTTTTTCAAAGGCAATGTCAAATTCCTTGAACACACCCCGCTCGATCCAGCCTAAATCGCCCTTGTTGAATTTTGTGAGCTCATCCTTTGAATGTTCCAGCACCGCCGTCTCAAAACCCATTTGGTTAATGGTGTTGAAAACGGTGTTTATATCGGTGTCATCATCAAGCAGGATATGATACAGGTGAACGGAGTTGCTTTCTTGATTGTTCACGGGATTTGTTTTCAGATATTGTGTCACTTCTTCATCGGAAACGGTTACATTTGGGAACAGAACGTCTATGAGTCCGTAATTGGCGATGGCCAGTTTTCTTTGTAATTCCAGATGAGTTTTGTAATCGTTCAAGGTTTCATACCCCTGCGTGATGATATATTGCTCAAAATCCTCCATCGTCAGATTGTTGGAACCCAGTAATTCACTTAAAAAGGTGTCAATGTAACCTTGTACATCCTCTTGTAGTATTTGGACACCGTAATCCTGGGCTATCTGAATGATAAGATAAGCATCGATTAGAGTGGAAAGCACTCTTTTTTTGTACTCCAGCAACAGATCATACCCTGCTTCGGTGGACAGAAGCGTTTCATAAAATCCCTCGTTGGTTTCTTTTATCCTGAGTAGGGTGAAAGGCAAGTTGGTTTCTGTATCCAACACCCTGGCGGGTATGTCTATGTCACCTACACTGGCAACGATGTATTCCGGATCGAGGTTGAGAATATCGATAGATTCTTGGGATAAAACCATCATGGGAATCATCAATATGATAAGTATTTGCAAAATCGTTTTAAATTTCATTTTAAACTCTCCTTTTTCTGATTGTTAGTTATTCTGTTATCATAATGGGACGATTTTGCTTCGCCTCATCGATCTTTTTTTGAATGGCTTCGTAATTGGCCTCTTCCCACATTTCTTTGGTGAACTGGTTGTATTTCCAATCTTCCAGCCACTTTTCTTCAAATTCACCTTGTTCTTGTGCGTATTGGTAAACACTGGTAACCTGATCCAGGAAAGTGGCCCTCTTTTCCATCAGGCTTTTCACCGTGGCGATAAAATTGCGGTAGCGTTCTTTTTCGGAGTCTGTGAGGTATGGGTTGTTGGCTAAATCGTCAATGCCCCATTGATAAGCAGTCGAGAGCATTTTTAAACCATCATCCAGGACATAAAGGGTTTCTTGATACAATTTATTCTCCAGAAAAGCCTGGGCAATTTGGGAGTAAATTGATGCAATATCATCGGGTACCCCTGTTCGTTGGACGTTGTGCATTTGCTCGGATGCCCATACCCTCATCTGGGCAATTTCCCTGACTTTGGGGTAAACTTCCGTGACGGTTCCTGATTTCAACACGAGGTCGATGTATTCGGAGTAAATATCTTCCCAATCCGGGAACATTTGCCAGTTTCCCGGTAGAATGTGTATGGCTCGTTCGTACCATTTTCCCATCATCACCAGTGCATCAGATGCCTGTTGGGTGTGGAGGGTGACCAGCGGCATGAGAATGTCCTTTAAAGCCGGATTTTGATTGATGCGCTCCACATATGTGGAAGCAAGATTTTTTAGCATCACCGATAAGTTGTAATTGAATTTACCCATAATTCGGTAGGAATTCTTTTCGTTAAAACACAAGAAAGAGGTTTCAAAATAATCAATTCCCGTCTGATACATTTGTATATCATACCAAAGGGAGATGTTAACCAGGTTGAGAAGGTCATTAATGGAATTATTGACCCCGCTATCTACGATTTTCTGGAGAACTTGCACATCTTCTTGCAAGGGAAAATCCAAAAATTGTTTCTGGATATGGCGCATACTGTCGTCGCTTTGAGTAAAATGCCGGGTTAGGGTTTCCATTTTATCGTTGCTGGTGTTGAGTTCATCGTACAAGGCTTGTTTTCTTTCCGGTCTGACCATCATCAGCGAGATATAGAACATGCTTTTTCCATAACATCCCAGGCTGTCCAGGCTGGCCAGAAAATCGGATAAAGCTTTGTCGTAGCGCTTAGTTCGTTCTGCCGACAAATAGTTCAGATTGTCGTTGATCTGCTTAACATACCCATTCAACTTGTTTTCTTCGGTTTGGATATCCTCATTAAGTTTATTTAGCAAACTGATTTGAAGTTCCTGTTCGCTAAATTGGCCTATACTGTTACCCATTTCAGCCATTTTCTGTTTGATATAGGTATCTTTTTCAAAAACAGCATATTGTCCTTCACGATTTTCAAGCTGCTCAAATAATTGGCTGACTTGCGTTTTCTGACTTTTCATCTGATTTTCCTGACTCTCGATTTGCCCAAAACTGGAATAATAGCCATTTCCTTCTTTAAACTTAGCCTCAGCCATCACGCTGTTGAATTTCAGCCAT
Organism: uncultured Thermotogaceae bacterium; assembly: GCA_964472765.1. Lineage (GTDB taxonomy): Bacteria > Thermotogota > Thermotogae > MWEM01 > MWEM01 > JASUTC01. Next base: position 3,256 of record CAYYNI010000015.1, read on the forward strand.
CCAGAAGTGATTCCCACAACCAGGACGAGGGCAATCAACGCAGGCATACGCCATCCTTTAAAAGACAAATGAAAAGCCAGCCGCTTTTTAACGTTAAAATAGCGACCGAACCCTAATCCGGTCATCGCCAACGCCCATAATTGGTTGGGTAGAAGGTGAAGTGGGAATTCGGTGAAACTGTGGCCCAAGATTTCGGTAAACGCCACTGCCAATAAGATCAACAAAATGGCATCGTCCGGATTCTTTTGATCCCCCAATATAAGAAAGAACATAATAATCAGCAGAACAAGTGTGACAGCCATCGACAGGAATCCAAAAAGCCCCATTTCTCCAAGAACCTGGAAATAATCATTGTGGGTTCGCTTAAAATTCGACCAGGAGTCGATGTATTCGGGTTCGTCTTGAACGGCGTCACCCATGTAGTCCACAGCTGTGAGCATATACGTTCCGATGCCGTTTCCGATGATGGGATAGTCCTTAAACTGGTAGATAGAAGCCTTCCAAGCCAGTACTCTTGCCTTACCGCCGGTGGTTTGAAATCCTCTGTCATCAAATATCGAGGAAGTCCTTGCTGCAACGTTGGTGCCCGGAGCCAGAGGGTTGTTGGGGTTGGACAACAAAATAGGTAGTAAAAGCCCAATAAAGATGATGGCGATGAGGAAGACAAAATTGGTCTTTTTTAAAATATCTGCAATCTTCTTTGAATACCCTTCTATCTTTTTAAAGTTATCAATGATTTCCTTTTTTTTGCGGGTCCATTTATAGTAAAAATATCCGATGATGAAGACAACCACACCCACCATCAATGAAAGGATGACGGAACGAGTTCCGATAACCAATACCAGGAAATAAAAAATGGCGAAGTTGATCAATCCCAAAACTTTGATGATCATAATGGGTGCAAAAAATTCAAGTCCCGGTTTTTCCTTTTTGGGAGTCCAGCCAAAATCATAACTGAGAACAAAGTAAACGGTGATTGGCAGAAGGGAAGCTAAAAAGTCTGAAACAAAGTTTGGGTTACCAATAGTGGCTTTGATGGACATTTTCCCACCGCTTCCGTAAGAACCCAGAAAAAAAGATTGGCCGGTGTAATAATTCAAGAGAGCTTCGATGGAGACCATCGTGCCGGAGATCATAACGAATAAGAGAAAGTATGTGATAGCCCTTTTTGTATCGAGAAAATTGGAGAAGTACAAAACCATGAAGAAGGTTAAAAAAGCATAAATGCCAATTTCAAATGAAAAAGGGAAATACAAGGGGTTTTCTCTTAAAACGGTAAATGTGGATACCACTGCGGCGATCCCAAATAAAAACCATCCCACATGAGCCCATGAAAAATATAACGATGTCTCCTTTTTATTGAACTTTCTGAGTAAGAACAGGGTCATGGAGAGCGTAAAGAAAATGATCAGAAAGAAATACTTGGATGTTGAAAATTCATACGTTAACTTGGGATGGGCGAATATAGCAATAAAAATGAAAGTAAAATAAAGAAACAACGATTCCGCCATTGTGAAAAAAGAACCTGTTTTTATCCCAATCACGTTGTTGGTTTTGTCTTTGCTGCTCACTGAAACACCTCCGGATATTGTTTGTTAACTTATTTTATCACAAAAGCAATAATCAAACACGTTAAAAAGAAAATCATGATCAACAGGTTGATATAAGAGTAAATGATAGTATAGACCGACAAGGGTCTTTTTTCAAAAGGAATTCTCATATATGTGATGGTTCTGACAAATGGCTGAGACTGCTGTATTACCCTGCCGTATGGATCTACCAAACCGGTTATTCCATTATTTGAAACATGGCATATCCAGCTGTTGGTTTCCACAGCTCTGATTTGCAACTGCTTGAAGTGCTGGGTCAAAGCGGTTTCATGGGTAAAGTACCCATCATTTGTAATGACGCAAAAAAAGTCTGCTTCATTTTTTTTAAAATCGATGAACACATTCGGAAAAAAAGATTCAAAACAGATTGGAAAAGCGGCATTCAAACCCTCCACGTTAAAGCTTGTGTATTGCTGGCCTTGTTTTAAATAATTTCTGAATTTTAGAAATGAAAAGGCCTTAAGCAGGTTTTCAAAGGGTAAATACTCGGTGAAGGGGTTTAATTCAATCTTCCCGTAAAAATCATTTGTCAATCCCTTTTCGGGATAAATCAGTTGAACGGCATTGTAATAGCCTTGTTCATCTTCATAGACATGCGGCGCAACCAAAGTTAGAGAGCTTTCTGCCGACACCTCTTCGAGCATTTGAACGGTATTGGGAAAGCGGTTGATATCATAGAGGAAATACGTTTCCGGTAGGATGAATAAATCCGTATCCGGTGCATTCACTTTTACTCGTTCGATTAAATTGTTGAAATCGTCTATGAGTTCTTTTTCAGAGGCGTAATATTTGTCCAGAGGTGTGATCATCGTCTGAATTCCCGCTAACTCCACTGTCTTTTCCATTTCATCATAAGGTGAAGGCAAGATTGAAGCGACGATGTGATCAAGAGTATAGACGCTGCAGATGATCAGGGAGGAAATGATCAACAGATTTCTTGAAAGTCCCCATCTTTTCCAATAAATGTAGATGAGAAAATTCACAACGCCAATCCCCAAAAGCAGCAGCTCTGTACCGCCTATGCTTGCAAGTTGAAGAATTCCGTTCATATCAAACAAGGCATCTGTAAAACGGAACCCGATGAACTTTAAAGGCGGCAAGCTTCTCAAATATTCTGTAAACAGCAACAGGGACAAGGTGGCAATGCCGAATAAAAACGGATGGGTTTTAAACTTCTTTGAAAACCATGAAAAGATGAAGCCAAAAAAACCGTTTTTTTTTTCAAGCAGAAGACGGCATACGAGATAAACCAAAAAGCCCATCAATGGGCTAAACGTATTAAAAGTTTTGGGAATCTCTCGGATAAAAGCCGGTAATAGCCACCAAAAAGCAGCTGAATAATAACAATAGCCAAAAAAATAGCCTGTCCAAAACCCCTTGCTTGGTTTTAACGAGTCTAAGACAATCAAAAAAAGGGCAAAGGAAAACCAAACCGGAATAGAAATAAACATTCCCGGCATAGAAAAAGCCATCAATAATGATGAGAGAAGGGTGAGCCCTATGCGTGTTCTTTTTCTCATAACCGTTGAATGATTTCTTTTAATGTTTGCGCAATGTAATTTTGGTCTTCCTCACTCAAATTGTTGTAAAATGGCAAGGCTACACTACGTTCACCGACACTTTCAGTCACGGGTAAAAATCCAAATGGAAATGCGAACTGTTTTTCGTAGAAGGGCTGAAGGTGGATGGGAGAAAAATAATTTCTGCAGCCGATACCCTTTTCCCTTAATTTTTTTAAAACCGTATCTCTCTTAATCTTCTCGTCCAAGGTGATGACGTATACAAACCAGCTCATCTGAGTTACATAATCCTTAACCACAGGGGTACTGACCCCCTCGATGGTTGAAAGAAGCCTTTGGTATCTGTTGGCAACGGCGTTTCTTTTTTGGATAAACAGGTCAATTTTTTTAAGTTGTTCTATTCCCAATGCAGAACTGATTTCATTCAGACGATAATTGTATCCCAAACGGACATGATCCAACCAACTGCCACCTTCACCACGGCCCTGATTGCGCATGGATCGGCTTTTAATGTAAATGTCTTCTCTGTCTGTTACAATCACTCCACCCTCCCCCGTGGTGATTTGTTTGTTGGGGTAAAAAGCAAAGGCACCCGCTTCTCCATAACTGCCGCATCTACGGCCTTTATATTCACTTCCCAAAGCCTCACACGAATCCTCGATCACCAATAACTGGCGCTCTTGTGCAATGGCGTTGATTGGATCCCAATCGCATGGATGGCCAAACACATCAACGGTGATGATACCCTTGATTTGCGGATCTTTTCTAACCAGTTCATCAATACTTTTGGGATCAATGTTGAAGGTGTCTTCTTCAATATCGGCAAAAACGGGAATAGCACCAACATACAGCAGGATATTCGCCGTGGTAATAAATGAAAAAGAGGTGGTAATGTATTTATCTCCAGGGCCTATTCCCAAAGATCTTCCCACCAAATCCAAAGCACTGGTTCCACTATTGACGGCCACAGCGTATTTTCGCTGAGCGTATTCTGCAATTCGACTTTCAAATTCCTCAACTTTTGGTCCGATGCTGAGAATGGAAGAATCCAGGACTTCCATCACGGCTTTTTTTTCTTCGTAACCAATTTCCGGTGAAGCAAGTGGTATGGTTTTCATTTTGATCTCACCTTGATTCCATGGAATGTTCAATACTATCCACGATATTGTTGTCTATTCCTTTTTCCGCAACTTTTAGCGCATTGATGATGGCAATTGAGTCGGAGTTCCCGTGAGCCTTGATAGAGGGTGCCTTGACTCCCAAAATATATGCCCCGCCGGTATTTCTGGAATCAGTTTTGTATTTTAAATCGGCAAATACGGGCTTCAAAAGTAACGCTCCCAATTTTACCATAAGGCCATGCGAATGGATGGAAGACTTTATAAGGGAAGAGATAAAGCTGCCGATCCCTTCCATCGATTTTAAGGCAATATTCCCGGACCAACCATCGGTGACCACCACGTCCACCGTTCCAGATGAAATATCTCGCCCTTCAACAAAACCAACGAAATGGGGATTTATTTGTTCTTTTAACAGTTTATAGGCCTCTTTAATCAAGTCGGTTCCTTTATCTTCTTCTGTTCCCACATTTAACAGTCCGATTTTCGGCTTCTCAATACCGTTGATTTGCTGAAGAGCCATTCCCATTCTTGCAAATAATAGATAATTTTCAACTTTGCATTCCAGATTGGCACCTCCATCCAACAAAATTGTTTGCCCTTTTTTGTTCGGGATCGGGGTGGCAATCGCAGGCCTGGAAACACCCTTAATCCGTCCGACCACAAAAGTTGAAACGGCTAATAAGGCGCCGGTGTTACCGGCGCTGATTAAGGCATCTGCCTGCGCATTTTTAATCAAATCTGCTGCCATATAAAGGGATGTTTCTCGACGTCTCAAAATATGGGAAGGTTTTTCATCCATTTTGAATACATCGGGCGCATCAACAATTGAAACATCTTCAAATTGATTCAAAATAGTGGAATACTTTTCTATTTGATCCTTCTTACCCACAAGAACAACACCGGAACGAATTATTTTTTTGGATTTTGCTTCCTCAACGCCTTTAATGATAGCCTGTGGGGCATGATCGCCCCCCATTGCATCGATTGCTATTACTCGCATATATCCCTCCTGCATAATCAATTATTTCTGTCACTTGGAATTATACACCATTTTTTGGCGTCACACATATTGGTTCGCCTTTGCTTTTTGTATGAGGAAATGGAAGAACCACATCAAAGTATCGAAAGTATAGTATAATAGATTATCATTTTAAAACGGAGGTAATAAAAATGGACAAGTACGTCTGCACAGTATGTGGTTATGTCTACGATCCTTCAGCAGGAGATCCGGACAACGGAGTAGAACCTGGAACAAAATGGGAAGATGTACCAGAGGATTGGGTATGTCCGTTATGTGGTGCGGGAAAAGACGCCTTCGAACTAGAATAAAGAGGTGATGGATTAATTGGCTATCAGAAAGATCAATGAAGATATTTATAATATTGGCGCCATTGATTGGGACAGAGAATTATTTGATGAATTGATTCCTCTTCCTGAAGGGACTTCTTATAACTCTTTTGTGGTTTTTGGAAGTGAAAAGACGGCTTTGATTGATGCGGTCGAACCGGAGAAAGAAGAGGAATTCTTGAGAAATTTGAAAGAATTAAATCCCAAAGGGATTGACTATATTATAGCCAATCATGCCGAACAAGATCATTCAGGGTTAATACCAAAAGTATTGGAATGGTATCCAGATGCGAGAGTTGTTACCAATGAAAAGTGCAAAGGTTTTCTCATGGATTTGCTGCCGTTGAAAGAGGATGTCTTTGACGTGGTGGAAGATAATCAAACCCTGTCTTTGGGTAATAAAACACTCGAATTTATCATAGCGCCATGGGTACATTGGCCGGAAACCATGTTCACTTATTTGAGGGAAGATAAGATTTTATTCTCCGGAGATTTTCTCGGCTCTCATTTGGCACTCAGCAATACTTTTTCAAATGACGATTCACAAACATATATGGCTGCAAAACGTTATTTTGCAGAGATCATGATGCCCTTCAGGCCGATGATCAAAAAGCATCTTCAGAGATTGGAAGGGTATGATATTGAAATGGTTTGTACGGTACATGGACCGGTTTACAAAAATCCGTCCTTTATCATGAACCATTATCAAGAATGGGTATCGGATGACGTGAAGAACTTGGTGCTCATTCCTTATGTGTCTATGCATGGAAGCACGTTAAAAGCCGTTGAGTTTTTGACAGATGAGTTAACAAATAGTGGAATTGAAGTACTTCCTATCAATATGACCAAAGCCGATTTAGGGAAATTAACCATCGAACTGGTAGATGCTGCCACTATTGTATTAGCCGGTTCAACCGTTCTGATGGGACCTCATCCGCAAATGCTCTACACCGCAGCCATGATTAACGCCTTGCGTCCTAAAACGAAAAACATTTCAATTATCACCTCTTACGGGTGGGCCTCACAAGCGACGAAGACTCTAAAATCTCTAATGGGAACCCTTCAAGCTCAATGGCTTGAGACGATCGATTATAAAGGTTATCCGAAAGAAGGAGATTTGGAAAAAATAAAAGCCTTGGCATTGCAAATTGCCGAGAAGCACCGAGTGTTAAACCTTTTATGAAGGAGGACAAAAGATGACCAAGAAGAAACAGATTTATAAATGCGACATTTGCGGAAACATTGTTGAAATTCTCCATGAAGGCCAGGAAGCTTTAGTTTGCTGCGGAGAACCTATGAAATTGATGGAAGAGCAGACGGCCGATCAGGCAAACGAAAAACATGTACCCGTTGTGGAAAAGATTCAGGGAGGATATAAGGTAACCGTTGGTTCAACCCTGCATCCCATGATGGACAAGCATTATATTGAATGGATTGAGCTGATTACCGATCGTGGTGTGTTCCGAAAATACCTTGTCCCGGGTGAAGAACCAACAGCCACATTTGAGGATGTGGGTGAGGTTATTCAGGCTCGTGAATACTGTAACGTTCACGGTCTTTGGGCGCAAAATACCATTTAGATTTTAATAAAAGTCAAAAAAGGGTTATAATGGCATCGGTGAGAACCGGTGCCTTTTTTATCGGGGGTGATGGCATGACTCAAATTCAAAAAAATATGACGGAATTGAAAGAAGAAATCAAAAAAATAGGTCAAACATGTGGCAGAAATACAGATGAAATCAAATTGGTTGCCGTGAGTAAAACTTATCCAGTTGAAGCAATTGAAGAGTGTTTAGAAACCGGACACCGTATTTTTGGAGAAAACAAAGCCCAGGAAATTCGAGACAAGATGGAATCATTGGCTGAGAAAGAGCTTGAATGGCATTTTATTGGACCTCTTCAAAAAAATAAAGTGAAATATATCGCAGGTAAAACAGCCCTCATTCATTCGGTAGAAGACGAAAAAATAGCTCTTGAAATTGACAAACGAGCTGCCGGAGAGGGAGCGGTTCAGGATATACTCATAGAAGTTAATATTTCCGGAGAGGAGACGAAACATGGTCTGGATAGCCATCAGGCCCAAACGTTGATTCATAATCTACAGGCCTATCAAAACATCCGTGTAATAGGATTGATGACAATGGCGCCTTTTACGGACAATGAGCAAGTCATCCGAGAGACCTTCAAGGGATTGAGACTGTTGAGAGATCGATTGCAGTTGCAATTTCCTCTTATCAAAGAATTGTCCATGGGTATGACCAACGACTATCGGATAGCGATTGAAGAAGGGGCCACTTTGTTGAGAATCGGGTCTGCTATCTTTCATGGGTAGTTAGGAGGATATTTTGAACAAGTCAAAAAGAATCTTAATGGCCATAGAATCCTCATGTGATGATACAGGTGTTTGTATTATCAGTGAAGGTCGTGAAATTTTAGCCAACTTGCTTTCATCTCAAATAGAGGTTCATAACCAATTTGGCGGTGTTGTTCCTGAAATTGCATCCAGAAAGCATTTGGAAGTTATTAACCCGATGATTGATCAGGCCCTTCAGATGGCTAAATGTACATTTTCCAATCTCGATGCAGTGGCAGCTACCATTGGCCCGGGGTTAATCGGTGCTTTGCTGGTAGGTGTATGTGCCGCTAAAACAATCGCCTTTACCAATAATATTCCCTTTATCGGGGTTAATCACCTGAAGGGGCATATTTACGCCAATTTTTTGATTTACAAAGATCTTCAACCTCCGTTTATGGTTCTTTTATGTTCCGGAGGACATACTCAGCTGATCTTTGTTCAAGATCATGAGACGTTTATTCGTGTTGGTAACACACTGGATGATGCCTCCGGAGAGGCTTTTGACAAAGGAGCCAGAATTCTGAATCTGGGTTATCCCGGAGGGCCTTTAATCGAAAAGATTGCTAAAAACGGAAACCCTCAATTTGTACAGTTTCCAAGGGCATTAAGAGAGAAAGCCAATTTTGATTTTTCTTTCAGCGGCTTAAAAACTTCTCTTTTATATCATACCCGAAAACACCCTGATGATGATCTCGCAGATGTTGCCGCAAGCTATCAGGAGGCTATCGTCGATTCTCTGGTGGAAAAATCGTTTCGGGCAGCAAGAAACCAGGGTACGAAAAAGATTATCTTTGCCGGGGGTGTGGCAGCAAATAGAAGGCTCAGGGAAAAAGCAACACAAAAAGCCCAAAGCTGGGGCTATCAGGCCTATTTTCCCCCCTTGGATTTTTGTACGGACAATGCTGCAATGATCGCTTCGGCAGCTTGGCAAAGGTTTGAGAAAGCGGATTATGATTCTCTTGAAATGCTTGCGGATCCATCGTTAACGATTTAGCGTTGAATAATGTTAGGCATGTATACGTCTATTTAATATAAACAAAAACATTTATGGAGATGATGGTATGAGAGAAGATATAATCAAGATTGATGAATTGTTTGAAGAAATGAGTTTGACGGATCAAAATGGAACATTGGTGGAAACTGAAAAATATAAAGGTAAAAAAATTCTATTATCTTTTCATCCTTTGGCGTGGACACCGGTGTGTGCAGATCAGATGAAGGGATTGGATGAACTTTATCGGGAATTTGAAGCGTTGGATATCATACCCTTAGGCGTGAGTGTTGATTCAAGCCAGTCGAAAAGAGCTTGGGCTGAACACCTTGGAATTCAAAAGCTACAGTTGCTTGCAGATTTCTGGCCTCATGGTGAGTTGGCGAAGAAACTGGGCATTTTTATGGAAGATAAGGGTTTTTCAAAGCGTGTTAATATTTTATTGGATGAGAACAGGAAAGTAATCTGGACGAAGATTTATCCCATTAAAGAAGTACCCGATTTTAAAGAAATCCTAGCGAATTTCAAATAAAGGGAGGGGTTAGTGTGCAGTTAAAAGAATTACTAAACGTCGCTTTGCGTATCGAATCAGATGGATATGAGATGTATTCAAGATTGGCTGAGGAGAACGAAGGAGAACTGCAAAAATTGTTCAAGGATCTGGCGATTCAAGAAAGGGAGCATCAGAAGCATTTTAAAAAGATTTTTGACAAATGCCTGGAGAATGAAAAAGAATATGCAGATTGGTCGGATGATGAAAATGCTGGTTATCTTATGTCTTTTGCTGAACTGTCAATATTCCCGAAATTGTCCGGGACGAAAAAACCTGAAAACATCAACGATGCCATTGATATGGCGATAGAGGTAGAAAAAGACAGCATACTGTTCTATACTGATTTAAAGAGTTATTTTAAGAGTAAACAAACCATCGATCAAATCATCGCTGAGGAAAAAAATCATTTAATGGATTTGCTGAAGTCAAGAAAATAAAAAACGCTTTCAAACCATCGAAATAATGATTTTAAAAGGGGTACTTGTAGAGGTGCCCCTTTTTTATCACAAAAAAAGGGGCTGTCAATATCATTTGACAGCCCTTGCTACGGGGGATGGTCGAACACAAATTTCTGAACTCAAAATTGAGCCTCTACGTTGACCTTCAAAGGAAATATTACCATATTTTAAAAGCTATGTCAAGCTATCCGAAGTTATCCTTTATTAGCTTGCTAATGCTGCTTATTTCACTCCTTTTCATATTGACTTGTTCACTCTCCGATAATCTTTACTAAAACCCTTTTTTGCCTCTTTCCGTCAAATTCGCCATAAAATATCTGCTCCCAGGGACCAAAATCCAATTCACCTTCGGAGACGGCTACCACCACTTCTCGGCCCATCACCTGTCGCTTCATATGAGCATCCGCATTATCCTCAAACCCGTTATGCTGATACTGATTGTGGGGTTTTTCCGGAGCTAGTTGCTCCAACCATCTTTCAAAATCCGCATGTAAACCTCTTTCATCGTCATTGATAAAAACACTGGCAGTGATATGCATGGCATTACACAGTAACAAACCTTCTCTAATAGTGCTTTCTCTCAAACATTCTTTGATTTGAGGGGTGATGTTGATGTACTCCCTTCGCCTTGTTGTGTTGAACCAGAGTTCTTTTCGATATGTTTTCATTATTGACCTCCTTGATCGTGAAATGATATACTTAATAGTGCTTCATTTGTTTATGTCTTTGCTAAAATGAGCATAGATGAATCCATTAAAAAACTCTCAGGAAGTGGTCCGGATGGATAAAAAACGTGTCTTAAAAACAAATTTGATCTTGTTTTTGGTTATTTCTTTGATTCTTACGGTGCAAAGATTTTTAACAAGCGATATAGAAATTGCCTTAAGTGTATTTGCCGCAACGGGATCCGCATCTGCAGTTGCATTGTTCACTTATTATTTTAACATGCCGTTTTTCTTGAAAGGCGTAATCATGTCTATAACCCCATTTTTCGCCAGCCTTGCCCTTTCCGTTATCCTTGGCGGTATTCCCAATATGTTCCTGATATATATCGGATCCTTTACCCTTGCAGCGCTTTATTTTAATGTGAAACTGCTGATGGTGTCAGGTCTGATTGTTAATATCACTATTATCATTGTCTTCATTTTTAATCCCGTTGGATTGTTGGGGCCTGAAGCATCACTTACAGATTTGATTGTCAAAATGGGGATGATGGATTCCATGGGTTTGCTTGTTTTGTACCTGCTTACTAAATGGGGGAATGAGGCGATCAATCAAGCCAACGAAAACCAAAAAAAGTCCGATATCCTTTTTGGTGAATTACATGAAAGGGTGGAACAGTTGAAGCAAACGACCGTTGAATTGGATGCTCTGGTGAAAAAGTCCAAAGATATGTTTGAAGTAAGTGTTTTAACCAGCTCGGAGATTACCGAGACTACCTCTCAAATTGCCGAAGGGGCAAGTCACGAGGCTCAAATAGCCAATGAGATCCAACACAGCATGGAGATTGTGGACCCCAAAATTGCCGGGACTGAAGATACAACGAACGAGATCGCCACTGTTTCGAATGAAATGATGAAGGATGTGCAAGAAAGCAAAGTGGAAGTGAAAGATTTGGATCGCATTATGAGTATGATCAGCGAGAATGATTTTCAGCAGAGAGAAGCCATAAAAGGGTTGTTGGGCAATATCAACACCGTTGCTGAGTCACTGAACGGTATATCGGAAATTTCTAAGCAAACCAATTTACTGGCGCTAAACGCAGCTATAGAAGCTGCCAGAGCCGGTGAAGCGGGGAAAGGGTTTGCTGTTGTGGCAGATGAAATAAGGGGACTGGCGGATAAAAGCGGTGAAATTGTTGGTAATATCAATAGTCGGATTGATGAAATGGTTCAAAGTGCCGATCATTTCATTGGAAAATCTGAGGAATTGAGTTCAACCATTGAAGATGGTCAGAAGCATACACAAGTATTCAAAGATCGTTTCGAAAATATGGAACAGGTATTCCAGCATATTTATGTTGATCTGCAGAAAAGTCAAAACGAGATCAATGATGTGGCTCAGGAGATTAAGAAAACGTTGGACCTTGTCATGCGAATAGCTGCGATTTCCGAAGAAAATGCCTCCTCGACTCAGGAGTTGTTTGCCTCGACGGATGAACTAAAAACCCAGATTCATTCTTTATCTTCGGAGATGCAACGCATCGCACAATTAAAAGATGAACTGAATCATTCAATTCATGCATAACAGAAGGGTGAACTGAAGTTGATCATGTTATTGTTGATTCTCGCTGCTTTTGCGACAGGACTTTTTTTAGGACTAAAAAAGCGGTTGAGGTTTCTCGCAAAAATCAAAATTATCCCTATTGTTACCTTGGTGTTGCTTTTTTCAATGGGAACAGAGATAGGTCAATCACAAGAGATTATGGATCATCTCGGCACGATTGGTTGGAATGCTTTTTTGATTGCCGCTTTTACCGTTGCGGGAAGTTTTTTGGTAACACTTTTTTTTCTTAAAATCTTTCCTTCCAAAACCGGTGAATCCGATGATTGATATTTTGATCATGATTGGGGCTTTGGCAATCGGAATCGGAGTGGGAAATCTTTCGGGGTTTGTGGTTCCCCCGCAGGTGATTACCGTCATACTGATGATTCTTGTTTTTCTCGTGGGCGTTGACATCGGACGTGAAGAAAATATCCTCAGCAAGATCAAGATCAATATGAACAGAATCCTCTCTCAAACACTGTTAACCATTGGTGGAACTTTTTTGTTTGCTCTTGTAGCCTCTTTTTTTCTACCCTTTTCAATCAAAGAAACAATCGGGGCTTCGGCGGGATTTGGATGGTATTCTCTTTCGGGCATCATGATCAGTCAACTGTATTCTCCCTTGCTTGGCACGGTGTCTTTTTTGTCAAATGTTTTTCGAGAGCTTCTATCAATTCTCTTTTTGCCTTTTTTGGCAAAAATCAACCAAAGGGCAGCCATTTCGACAGCTGGAGCCACAGCGATGGATGTTCTGTTGGGATTGATTTCAAAAAGCACCTCAAGAAAAAACACCCTGATTGCCTTTGGGCAGGGTGTTATTTTGTCGTTATTGGTTCCTCTGCTGATTTCTTTTATCTTTATGTGATGCTCGGATGCTTAGCTTAGACCGCCAGTACCCAAATCTTCTTTAAACCCATTTGTGATAGGGAAATCAATATCTTGAATAAAAGAACTTTTAGAAAGTCTTGGTCCCAATGGTTCCTGTCGTCTTTTGTATTCGTTGATTCGCAGCAACCTGAATGCCTTTTGAACGTCTTTTTCTTCAAATCCTCTTTCAACGATTGCTTCAAGTGTCATGTTTTGATCCAATATGAATTTCAGAATTTCATCTAAATTCTCATAGGATGGTAATGAATCCTGATCCGTTTGCCCCGGTGCAAGTTCTGCTGAAGGAGCTTTTTCAAGAATTTCAATAGGGATATGATCGTATCCCTTTTGGGTGTTGATCAGTGATGCCAATTGATAGCATTCAGTTTTGTACAAATCGCAGATTGGTGCATATCCGCCAATGGTATCGCCGTAAAGGGTGGAATATCCGGTGGCCGTTTCACTCTTATTGCCGGTATTTAAAACAACCCAACCGTATTCGTTGGAAACGGCCATCAAATACAAGCCTCTGATTCTAGCCTGCATATTCTCATCTGTGGTGTTGAATGTTCTTTCACCAAAAAAAGGCGCCATAGTGTTGCTGACAGCTTTATAAACGTCTGTGATGGGTATCTTTGCCGATTGAATGCCCAGATTCTGGACAAGTTTTTCGGAATCGGCTACGCTGCCCAATGAACTGAATGGAGAGGGCATCATCATGCAAAAGACATTATCTTTTCCCAGGGCTTCTACAGCCAGTGTCGTAACCAAAGCGGAATCAAGACCGCCGCTCAACCCAACCAGTACCTTTCTAAACCCATTTTTTCGGATATAATCTTGAATCGATTGAACGATGGCTTGTTGTCGGGAGAAAGTGTTGTCAGGGAGTGGGTTAAGGACATCGGTTGTCTTGATCAAATCGAGGTCAAAATCCACGAAGTCTTCTGTGAAAGATTTTGCACGCATCCGAGTTTCCCCTTCAGCACTTTTTAAAAAACTTGAACCGTAGTAAACCAAATGATCCTGGGTACCGACTCGGTTGATTTCTAAAAAGTAATTGCCGGTATAGTTGGCAATCCATTCGCCGGTTTTCTCTCTTTCAGCTTGTATGCCTGTGTGAAAGGGTCGGTTATTCAAATGAACGATTAGGGCATCTTGTATCGAATATTTTTTTTCTATTCTGAAAGTCCTTCTTGGCGGATCGTTAAAAAGAACGACGGGGTGTCCGTTGATATTGAATATTCCTTTTTTGTCATGAATGATGTCGAATATGCCTTGATGGGTGATCAAAAAGGGTTGTTCGTATTTCTTCCCCATGGGGATCGGACAACTAATTAACATTGACAACGGGGTGTTTTTTAAACGATCAGCTATGTGAAGCATTGTTTTTTTCGCATGGTTTAAAAAGTGCTCTTTCTCGAAAAGCGAATTGTAGGCCATTCCTGTAATGCTTTGAACGGGATAGATCAGCAATTCGCTTTTTGATGCGAATGCCCGGTCTATTCCCTCATCGATCTTATTTTGATTGAATTTAAAATCTCCCGGATTGCTGTTTATCTGGTGAAGTGAAATTTTAATGGCTTTTTGCATCTGTTCCGACCTCCTTGAGTTGGCGGCATAATACGTTGTAGGCAAATTGCATCCTGCTACAGAGGATTATATCATGGGGTATTGTGAACTGGGCTTGTTTTAAATCGGATTCTTTAGAAGCAATCATTTTCCTGTATGAAGAAGTGGGAATCTTTATGGTTTTTTGCGCAAGTTTTGTTATAATCACGATAGGATAAAAAAATCGATAAAGGAATGATCCGTTTGCTTAACTATATTTTAATATTCTTGGCTGGAACACTTGCGGGTTTTGTTAATGTTATGGCTGGTGGGGGTTCTATGCTTACCTTACCTGCTTTGTCACTCTTAGGATTGGATATATCCATTGCCAACGGGACAAATAGAATCGGTATTTTGTTTATGAATGCCATGGCTACCGGAAAATTTCATAAAAGCGGAAACCTCCATTTCAAACGAGCCCTGCTATTAATGGTTCCAACCACAATAGGGGCTGTCATTGGTGCCTTTATCGCTGTGGAGATTAATGAAGATTTACTGAAAAATATGGTTGGTTACATTTTCATCGGGTTAAGTGTGCTGATCATTGCTAAACCGGATATATGGACAAAGGAAAGAGTTGTGAAGAGAAGAACATGGTTGAGCATGATCGTCTTTTTCCTCATCGGCATTTATGGCGGGTTTTTACAGGCAGGGGTTGGGTTTTTCCTGATGACGGCCCTGGTTTTGCTGGAGGGATTTGACTTGGTGAAGACCAATGCCAATAAGGTTTTTATTATCGCTTGCTATACGCTGATTTCGTTAATCATTTTTACGTTTAACGGAAAGGTGAATTTTCCGGCAGGGATCAGTCTGGCGTTAGGTGGTTCTCTTGGAGCTTATATTGGTTCACATGTTGCCATCAAGAAAGGGGCTAATTTCATCAGATATGTAGTCTTTTTTGCCGTAATCGCAAGTGCTGTTAAATATATTTTTTTCTAAACGAATAAGGGGGATGTAAATGAAAGAATTATTAACCGGAAACGAGGCTGTAGCCCGTGGCGCTTATGAAGCGGGTGTAACAATCGGCTCAGCTTATCCGGGAACACCAAGTACGGAGATCTTTGAAGCTTTGGCTCAATATGAGGAAGTCTATTCCGAATGGGCACCCAATGAAAAGGTAGCTGCAGAAGTGGTTGTCGGGGCTTCCATTGCCGGGGCAAGAGCGATATCGGCTATGAAACATGTGGGGATGAACGTGGCATCGGATCCCATTTATACCCATGCGTATCTTGGAGTCAATGGCGGTTGTGTTTATGTGAGTGCCGATGATCCCGGGCTTCATTCATCACAGAACGAACAGGATAACCGATATGTTGCCATTCACGCTAAGATTCCCATGTTGGAACCATCTGACTCTCAAGAGTCAAAAGACATGATCATAAAGGCATATGAGATTAGCGAGCAGTTTGATGTTCCAGTTCTCTTCCGAATGACAACAAGAGTTTGTCATTCCAAGAGTGTGGTGGCGTTGGGAAAAAGGACAGAAGTGGCCATCAAAGAGTATCACAGAAATATTCCGAAATTTGTGGCAACCCCTGCTGCCTGCAAGCGTCATCATGTGGAACTGGAAGAAAAGCTGAAACGCTTGGAAGACTTTTCAAATCAAACGGCTTTGAATTTTACCGTTTTCAACACAGGTGCCAAAATAGGGGTCATTACATCCGGGATCTCTTTTCAATATGCACAGGAAGTGTTTGGGGATCAGGCTTCCTATTTGAAATTGGGATTTACCTATCCCATTCCAAGGCAAAAGATTAAAGCCTTTTCCCAGCAATACGATACCCTTTATGTGATAGAAGAGAATGATCCCTATCTTGAAACACAGATCAAGGCTATGGGGATTCATGTGACAGGAAAGGATTCAATTCCCATCACCGGAGAATTAAATCCTGAGATTATTGCCGTTTCCCTATTGGGAAAGAAGTCGGATTACTTTGAATCGGAAACAGAGCTTGTAAAGGGTAGACCTCCGACGTTGTGTTCCGGATGTCCTCACAGGGGGTTGTTCTTTGAACTAAGTAAACGAAAAGATACTGTCATCACCGGGGATATCGGGTGCTATACACTGGGTTCTGCTGACCCCCTCAATGCAATGGATACGGTTGTTTGCATGGGTGCAGGTGTAAGTGCCGCCCATGGTTTTGCCAAGGTATTTGAGAAGACATCGGATAAGCGAAAGGTGTTTGGTGTGGTTGGAGATTC
>CAYYNI010000016.1:0-20024 GCA_964472765.1 uncultured Thermotogaceae bacterium
GAAATCCCGGAGGCGCAATTCGCCAAGGGTTAATCCACCAAGTAATGGTCATCTTGGCACCAACAAGAGAAACAATAAAAAACATCGCTAAAACAACGAACAAGAGCACTTTCGACTTCCTACTCATCTTACCAACCACCTTTCTTTTTGTTTGATTCCTCGGTTTTGTATTTCAGAAGAATCCGGTATCGGAACACATAAAATGTTATTATATTATACCATTGAAAGGTGAAATATTAACCCATGTCAAATTAATAAAATATAAAAAACGAACCCGTTTGTTTTTTTACATAAACAAACGGGTTCGTTTTGTTCTCTTTTCACTGCTTCAATCTTGTGCGTTGGATTCAAACGCATTTATCAGTAGCTGAGCGCCGGTTGCAGGCGTGATATCCCCTTTTTTCACAGACTCTCTCACACCATGATAGGCTGTTTCAACGGCTTTGTTTTCGTGAAAAATTCGTTTTAAGTATTCTTCGATCATGGCATCCATCCACTCAATGGCTTGAGCATGCCTTCTTTCAATGAAAAAACCATTGCCCTTTGTATGCTCTAAAAACAGTTGGATGACTTCCCAAATCTCATGTATCCCAATACCACTCAAAGAAGAACATGTGTAAGCCTTCGTATGCCAGCCAACTGTTGCCGGTTGAAGATAATGCAGAATCCGATTGAATTCCGATTGAGTCGTTTGGGCTTTTTTGACGTTTTCCCCATCGGCTTTGTTGATGAGAATGGCATCCGCCAATTCCATAATTCCTTTTTTCATTCCCTGTAATTCATCTCCGGCTCCGGTTATCGTCAGCAAAAGGAAGAAATCAACCATGGAACGCACAGTAATTTCGCTTTGTCCCACACCGACTGTTTCCACCAAAATGACATCAAAACCAGCCGCTTCGCATATGATCATGGTTTCCCGGCTTTTTCTTGCCACCCCCCCCAAAACGCCTCCGGAAGGTGATGGGCGAATGAAGGCCTCCGGTCTGGTTGATAATTTTTCCATCCGTGTTTTATCCCCAAGGATACTTCCCTTGGTTAAAGAACTCGATGGATCCACAGCCAATACGGCTACCTTATGCCCAAGGTCACACAAATGGTTTCCCAATGTTTCAATAAAAGTGCTTTTACCGGCACCGGGGACCCCTGTAATCCCTATTCTTACAGAATTACCGGCATGCGGCAGGAGTTTTTTAACCAGTTCGTCCGCTGTCTCCCGATGTTTCGGTGAATGACTTTCAACCAGGGTGATTGCACGGGCCATGATGGTTCGATTGCATTCCAAAACACCCTTGAAGTAATCGTTTAGTTCCAGTTTTTTTCTTCTGTGAAAAACCTTTTTTTCTTGATGATTGCCGTGAAACCCGTCATGGCTGGAATGAATTCCATCCATGAGAGATGTGGTGAACCCTTCCTGATTGTCTTCAGGAGTCCATTCGGGTCTCTTTTTGATGGGATCATTCATCGTTGAATCCGAGTCTCTCTTCCAATTCTTGAATAACCTTTTGAGCAGCGACAGGCAAAACCGTACCCGGTCCAAAGATGAGTGAAGCGCCATTTTCCTTTAAAAAGGCATAATCGGGTGCCGGAATGACTCCGCCCACCACAATCATGATATCCTCCCGATGGTGTTTTTTCAATTCGGCAACCAGTTGAGGCAGTAGCGTCTTGTGGCCGGCTGCCAGAGAGCTCATGCCGATGATGTGAACATCGTTTTCAACGGCTTGTAACGCCGTTTCTTTAGGTGTTTGGAAAAGAGGACCGATATCCACGTCAAAACCCATGTCGGCAAACGCCGTTGCGACAACTTTAGCTCCTCTGTCATGGCCATCTTGGCCCATCTTTGCCACCAGTATGCGGGGTCTCCTGCCCTCTTTTTCTTCAAAGGCATCCGCCATCTGTTTGACCCTTTCAATTTCTTCATGTTCTTTATATTCACTGCTGTAAACACCGGATATGGATTTAATGATGGCCTTGTGCCTTCCCGAAACCTTTTCAATGGCATCTGAAATCTCTCCCAGCGTTGCCCTTGCCCTGGCTGCTTCCACGGATAATTCCAACAAATTTCCCTCACCGGTCTGAGCGGCATGCGTTAATGCGTTCAACGCTTTTTTCACGGCTTCATTGTTTCTTTCTTCCTTCAATTTCTTCAACCTCTTTATCTGGGATTCCCTAACCGCTGTGTTATCCACTTCCAAAATGTCAATGGGTTCCTCTTGGTCCAAACGGTACTTGTTCGTTCCGATAATGACCTCTCCTGCCGAATCGATCTTTGCTTGTCTTCTGGCTGCCGCCTCTTCGATTCTCATCTTCGGAACACCTGTTTCAATGGCCTTTGCCATCCCACCCAGTTCTTCAATCTCCTGAATGTGCGACCAGGCTTTGTGTGCCAGTTGATCAGTGAGTTTTTCCAGATAATAGGAACCACCCCACGGATCGATGATATCGCAGATTCCGGTTTCAGTTTGCAGGAAAATCTGGGTATTTCTGGCAATCCTGGCAGAGAAATCTGTCGGCAGCGCAATGGCTTCATCCAAGGCATTGGTATGAAGGGATTGGGTATGCCCCAATACGGCGCCCATCGCTTCAATACAGGTCCTGGCAACGTTGTTGTACGGATCCTGCTCTTGAAGACTCCAACCGGAAGTCTGAGAATGGGTTCTCAAAGACATGGATTTGGGATCTTTGGGGTTGAACCCTTTGATAATCTTCGACCACAAAAGTCTTGCAGCCCTCATTTTGGCCACTTCCATGAAATAGTTCATGCCAATCCCCCAGAAGAAGGACAGTCTGGGGGCAAAGGCGTCGATATCAATACCCGCATTCACACCTGTTCTGACATACTCAAGCCCATCCGCTAATGTATAACCCAATTCGATGTCCGCTGTAGCACCCGCTTCCTGCATATGATAGCCGGAAATACTGATACTGTTGAATTTCGGCATTTTTTCCGATGTATATTTGAAGATATCGGCAATAATCCGCATGGACATGTCAGGCGGGTAAATGTAAGTGTTTCTTACCATATATTCTTTTAAAATATCGTTTTGTATGGTCCCTTTCAAGTCTTTCTCCGCCACCCCTTGTTCTTGAGCGGCAACAATGTAGAAGGCCATAATGGGCAATACAGCACCATTCATGGTCATGGAAACAGACATGTCCCCTAAAGGAATGCCGTCAAAGAGCGTTTTCATGTCGAGGATGCTGTCAACTGCGACACCCGCTTTCCCCACGTCTCCAACAACCCGTTCATGATCGGAGTCGTAGCCCCGATGAGTGGCTAAATCAAAAGCCACCGAAAGACCTTTTTGTCCGGCAGCCAGGTTTCTCCGATAAAAAGCGTTACTCTCCTGCGCCGTTGAAAATCCGGCATATTGCCTGATCGTCCAAGGTCTGATCACGTACATGGTGGCATACGGCCCTCTTAAAAAAGGGGGAATTCCCGCAGTGAATTTCAGATGTTCCAGGCTTTGGCAATCTTCTGAATGATAAAGGGGGGACACCTGAATCTGTTCGTTGGTCATCCACAGATGGTCGTTAACCGGTTGACCCAGCTTGTTTCCGGCTGATTCTTTCCATTCACCGTAAGAAACCGGTTTGTTTTTTGTTGAAAAGGCTATTTGTGTAAAATCTGGTTTATTTGCCATCTTATCCGGACGATTAACGTCCTTCACCTCCCTGATCCACTACCCAATCCTGAGCTTTTTTGAGAAACTGATACACATCTGTTTTAACGAAAATAAAATCGTCCAATCCGGCATTTTTATAATCTTCTTCAAGCTCTTTCTCCGGTTTGCCCGCCAGGATAACTTTAATCGTGTGATCCTTTTCTTTGATCAATTTGATAAAGGGAACAACCACTTGTGGATAGACCGCATCCGATGAACAGATTACCACGATTGGGGCTTTTGACAAAGACGTTTTCTCAACCGCCTCCTGGACTGTTTCAAAACTGTGCTGAGCGATCACATCGAATCCGCCTACTTCGAAAAATCCCTTTGTAAAATCGGTTCTGGGCTTGTGAACCGCCAGCTTTGAAAAATTGGCACAGAAAACTTTCGGCAGTTCGCCGGTTTTTTCCCTGATCTCGCAAGACTGTTGTCTTAATTGTTCAAACAATTCGGCATCCGGGTGAACAGCCAGGGGCTTGATCTCTGTACTGCCGTTGAACATTGCGCCACTCAGTTTGCTAAGTGAAACCCCTGCCTTTAGTTTTACAGCCAATTCTTCAATCTGAACGGGTTGGTTCAAGGATAAGATTTCATCCAGTGTTTGTTTTTTATGTTTCAGCTCTTGAAACAGATGCTCTTTCATGCTGTGTTCATAGTCTTTGTCCACACAGACTGGAGATTCCGACAGGTTGGGATACATGTTGTTGCCAACAATTCCCCGCTTTCGGCTGGTGAATTCCTTTTGCCTGAATCCTCGACTCTTTTTGATATCCGATTCAACCAGACCCGCTTGATAATACTGAAGTATTGAGCCTTTTTGCTGGATGAGCTGGAATCTTTCCCAGGCTTTGTGACATAGCTGATCGGTCATCTTCTCGATAGACCATGTTCCGCCCACCGGATCAATGGGCATCGTCAGGTGACATTCCTCTTTGAGAATCAGCTGGACGTTCTTTGCAATCCGCTTGGAAAAAGCACTGGACAGCCCCTTTCTCTCATCAAAAGGTGCAACATGCAGCGAATCGACCCCGCCCAATACAGCTGAAAAAGCCTGTGAAGTATCTCTGAGCATGTTGACGTATGGGTCGTAAATCGTTTGCGTTCGAGAGGAAGTTCTCGCATGAATGCTGATTTTTGAAGATTCTGTATTGCCGCCATAGGCTTCAACAATATTCGCCCAAATGATTCTTGCCGCCCTTAGTTTGGCAATCTCTATAAAAAAGTAGGAAGCCACCGAAAAGGAAAATGTCATTTCACCGGCAATTTCATCTATCGTTAAGCCTCTGTCCAATAATTCATTGATATAAAAAACAGCCGTTGAAAAGGCTGCTGCCAGTTCATCCACCGCACTGGCTCCCGCATGATGATAAGGGGTGGTATCGACAATCAGCGTTTTCACCCCCGGCATTTTATCTCTTTTCCACTTGATGAGCCTGGCTGCCGAATCGAATACTTGGTCTAGAGAAGCCTTGATCTCTCCGGTTTCAATCAGTCTTCCCATCGGATCCATTCCGACTATTCCCGTTATGGATGACATTTCTTGGTCATTGGGTTGTGTTGATTCCATCAGGGCATATAGCATCGCCATGTATATTTCCGAGTGAATCCCGCAATTCAAATAAACGGGATAATTAGATAGTTTTACAGAATCCAGCGCCTGTTTAAAGTCCTCATAATCAGTCAACGCCAATCCCGATAAACATACTTCTTCAGATCTTTTAGGCTCTGTACAATCTTTACTTTGCCGATTTAATCGAATGTTGATTCCATCCACACCCTTTTTCAGATTTTCCAGGCAATTTTCATTCCACTTTTTGGGAACCGGCTCCGCTTCCTCTTGCATAATCGTCCAGGAAGGCTTGAGATATCCCTGTTCTTTCGTAGAACGTCGGAATTTTGAGTAGCCAGGAAAATTTTCATTCGCTTCTAAACGATTCTCCTCTAAGTTATAAATGGGGTCTAGCGTTAAGCCCTCCGGTGTATCCGTGTACATCTTTTTTTCAAAGGGAACCCCCTTCAACAGCTTTTCGGCTGCGCTTTTCCATTGTTCATAAGTTGAAGCTTCAAAGTCTTCAAATAATTTTTGATTCTCCTCGTTGACCATTCTTACCTCCCCCGTTTTCGGTGTTTTTTTGTGGATGTCTTTCGCTGTAATTATAACACTAAGATTTTCACAGTTGATGAAAAAAAGGCCGGCGACAAAAACACTCACGCCGGCCTTTTTCATCCCTTTTTGTCTAATCGCTAAACTTAAATTGATTGACAAATTCAGCGAGCCTTTCCGCCATACTACTCAATTCTTCAGCAGTTTTGCCATTTTCCTCGGCCGCCCTTGATTGTTCCTTTGTCGCTTCATCGATATGCTCTAATTGTTCGGAGGCATTGGTAATGTTTTTAGCGGATGTATCCATGGATGAAGCAATTTCCTCACTGGAAGCACTTTGTTCTTCCACGCTGCTTGCAAGATTTTGCACATTCCCGCTGATGACACTGACCTGAGAAATAATCCCTTCAAATTGTTCCAAGGTTGATTTAAGCATTTGATTCACTTCGTTGATGGACCTTTTCGTTTCATCCGTAGATTTCTGCGTATCATGGGCATTTTGATTGATTTCTTTTAGAATGGTATTGATATCGGAGGCTGAATTCTGTGATTCTTCTGCCAATTTTCGTATCTCATCGGCAACAACGGCAAATCCTTTGCCGGCTTCTCCGGCACGGGCAGCTTCTATTGCCGCATTTAATGCCAGCAAATTGGTTTGATCGGCAATGGATGAAATCGTTTCAATAATCTTTTGAACATTCTCGGCTTTAGACACCAGTTGATCCACTTTGACTGCCGTTGCTATGGTCTGATTTGAAGCGTTTTCCATCAAGTCTCCGACTTTCTTCAGACTCTTTTGACCCTCTTTCGCATAATCGTCTGTGCTTTGGGCATTTTGAGTCAGTTCCTGGCTTACTCTGGCTGCATTTTGTGCACCTGACGATATTTCTTCAACCCCCGCATTCACTTCCTGGGTTGAAGCTGAAAGATCCTGAAAATTAGAACTGATTTGTGACACTTCCGAGGCAATTTCCTCGCTGCCTGCTACTTGTTCTTCTACCACCGCTGCAAGTTGATTGGCAGAATCATGAATTTTTTGGCTCATTTCTTTGATATCTCGCATATTCGTTTCAAGAGAACGGGACATCATGTTTAACGTTACGCCCATGTCCATGATTTCATCCGTTCCTTTTTCCTCAAATTTGATGTTGAGATTCTTTTCAGCGAATTGTGCAATTTGCTGTTTTAAGTGGCCCACCCGTTTGGATATGGATTTGCCGAACAACAACGCCAAGAAAACTGAGATACCGATGATGACAACAATCGCAATGATCATGATCATACTTGTGCTCATCAGTGTCGCACGCACATCATCTACATAAATGCCCGTACCCAAGATCCATTCCCATGGTTCAAACAACATGATATAAGACACTTTCGGTTCATCTTGTTTTGAACCGGCCTTGGGCCAATAGTAATCCACAAAACCCGATTCCTCGGCTTTAGCCACTTGCACCATTTCCCTGAAAAGATAGACCCCGTTTGGATCCTGGTTGTTTTTAACGCTGGTTCCGTTTAGTTCTTTACTGATGGGATGGAAAACCATCTTCACATCCGTATCGATGACGAAGAAATAATTATCCCCATCATACCGGATAACATCCAAATAGCCTTTGGCCGTCTGTTGGGCGTTCTCCAAAGTGAGCTGACCATTCTTGACTTCCTGGTTCAATTCATCAAAGATCCCCATAATGCTGTTAACCAATGTCCTGGTTTGAGCACGCTTTTCCTTCATGAGCGCATCGTTGGTGTTGAGATAGTACAAGACCATGAAAACAGCCCCTGTAATAATCAAAACCGATAAACTAAACATGATGATTTTCATTCCCAAAGTTCTGAAACGGAAGAACTTGTTCAAGGAAATCATATGATCACCCTCCAAAAATTGCTATTCTGTTTTCGAAAATTTGTTTTGCACCAACTATTATACCGTAAAAGATGGTAAAATGATAGTAAATAAAACTAATACATTTATTAATATGTGAAGTTACAACACTTGTTCACTCAATTGTTGGTTAAGAATTGCATGGAATCCTTCAAAATCTTTCTTCTGAGGACAATGGAAGATTTGTGACCGGTGGGAATGGTGACAACAGTTTTTTGATCAAGCAACACTTCTAAGTCATAGGTGGCGTTTTTGGGCATGATTTTATCAAAAGCGGCCTTTAGGAAGAGAACCGGTCGATCAATCAAAGGGGCATAGCAAATGGGATCATAATGATAACAACGGATGGGTGCCTTTTCAAAAATATCATCAACACTTCGAACATTTTCCCGGACCCAGTTGACCGGATCGGCTCGAAACCGCTTGATACAGTCTGCTTCATCCTTACATCCATAGGGATTACTGTTTTGATAAAGGTCTTGGCGAACGGCTTGAGAATATGGCGAATAAAAATTAATCCAGCGCCAATTTCCGCCTGTAATGGCCAATATTCCCTTTTGAATGCGTTGATCAATTCCCATTGCCATGGTGGCGATCATGCCGCCAAAGGAAAACCCGAATATATAGCAAGATGCGGGGAGAAATCCCTTTTGATCCTCAGCAAAATCCAGGATTTTCCGGGTGTCTCGAAGGGCCATGTGAAAGCGTTTGACGCAAATATCCGGATTGGCGGACATATAGGGTTGGCCGGAGTACATCTGAGGGGGTTTTTGCTTGTAATGATAGGGCAACAGCTGATACCAGGTTCTGATTCCCCTTCTACTGAACTGCTGTGCAAACCATTGAATGTAGGGGATGTTGTTCTCGCCGATACCGTGTATGAGTATCAGATCACCTTTTATCTGATTATCGGGAGGATCAAATCGTCTCACATAAGAAAGTCTGTTTTCTTCGATGGGATCCACATATCCGGCGTAATCCGGAAGAAATTCATATTCCTTGTAATTGTCTGATTGTGTGACTTTATATCGAAATTCTGATTTTGTATAACGATCAGCTCTCAATAACAACCTCTCCCTCGAAGCTTACCACTGATTTTCTTTTTAGATATTCTCCAAGCTTTCTCCATACATCTCATGAAGCTCTTGCTCACGCAGCTTACCTTCCAAAATGTCTATCGTCGATACGGTGCTGTCGCCTTCCTGGCGTTTACCCACCTTAAAATGCCGTTGGGCAAAAGCGGCCACTTGAGGCAAATGGGTAATGACAAAAGTTTGAACGCCGTTTTCAGCCAAAAGTGCTATTTTCTTCCCGATTAGATCCCCCAATCTGGCACCAACCCCCGAATCAATCTCATCAAAAACAACGCTGGGAACATCCATTACCCGTTGTATCACCATTTCCATGGCTAAAAATATTCGTGACATTTCCCCGCCTGATGCAATTTTCGATATGGGCAAAAAAGGCGTGCCTGGGTTTGTAGAAGCTGTAAAATAAAGGAAAGTCTTTCCCTTGCTTTGAAAATCCGAATCCTGATAAACGTCGTGCGAAATCTTTACCTTATCCATTTTCAAATCTTCAAGCTCTCCCATCACTTCTTTTTCGATGATGCGGGCACTTTCCTCTCTGATTTGAAATAACTTCTGATCCAATCCGGCCAACTCTTTACGGGTTTGCTCCAATTCCTTATCCAAGGTCTTGGACCTGTCCATTTTACTTTCGATGGATAGCTTTTGTTCCTTAAACTGATCCAGATTGCGAAAGACATCCTCCAGTTCGGGGCCGTATTTTCTTTTCATGGATTCGATGGTCTTCATCCGCTCATCCAATTCATTCATTCTCTCTTCATCAAACTCGAAATGATCCAAATAGGAGTAAATCTCTCTGGATAAGTCACTCAACACTTCCTGGACATTCATAGCCGATTGAATCCAATTGACTGAAGACCCTTCAATCTCACTGATATCTTCAAGGTTTTTGCAGATGTCACCCATTCTTTCCATGACGCCCGGCATTTGGGGATCATCATCTAAAGCGGTCAAAACTCCTGAAAGCCTGTTCCGAATATAATCGTAGTTACTCAATGCCTTCAATTCGTTGGAGACTTCCACATCCTCATTTTTTTGAAGGGCACTTTCTTCAATTTCCTGTATCTGGAAATTAAGAAAATCCAACGTTCTCAGCATTTCTGACGAATTACCGGGCAGTTCTTTTTGCAAGATTTTCAATTCATTGTACGTTTTATATCGTTCGGTATATTCTTCGAACATTCCTTTGATGCGACTCTCAGCGTAACGGTCAACCATATCGATGTGAAAGGAATCCGTCCGCAATTTTTGGAAGGCATTTTGAGAGTGAATCTCAAAAGTTTTCGGCAGGAATTCTCTTAACACCTTCGATGAAACAACCGATCCGTTAATCCGTGTGGTAAAACGGTCACCGGTTCCGGCCATTTTGATCACCATGGGATCATCAACCGGTATATCTGATTGAACAAGCATTTGAACGATTTCGGGGTCATTGTCAAAAACCGCCTCAATCCAAAACCCATCCTCAAATGGGCCAATCATCTCTTTCGCTTTATAGTCCCCGAACAAACTCCTGAGCAGCCTGATAAACATGGATTTACCCGCACCTGTTTCTCCTGTGATGACATTGAACCCGGTGTGAAAAGAAACTGAAACATCTTTAAAAAGCAAAAAATTGCGAGCGTGAACTTCACGAAGCATTTAACCCCTCCTGCCCCACAACAGTTTGGATTCAACGAGTTTTAGAATCTCGTCACTTTCAGGATACATCAAATGAAAGACCTGATCTGAAATTCCCACCTGAATCTTTTTGGCCTTTTCCAACGGAAGGCCGTCCACGGAATACTTCATCTCGTCATTGTTATCCAAGCATACCGATAGTTTCTCTTTGGAATTGAACACCAACGATCGGTTGGCAATGGTATGCGGCGCAATTAAATTCAACTGCATGGTTCGGCATTCCGGAAAGATGATAGGCCCCCCAAGCGAAAGAGAATAGGCTGTGGAGCCGGTGGGTGTAGAAATGACCAGACCATCTGCGGCTTTTGGTTCAAAGGAAAAATCGTTCACACAAATCTTGTACATCTCAACCTGACTCAAATTGAGCCGTTGAATCACAATATCGTTAAGGGCAAGGCATGTTTGCCCCGATTGGTCGTCACCTGTTTCAATCTCCAAAAGCGCCCTTGCAGACACTTTAGAATTAAAAAGGGTCTGCGGATTTTGGATCACTTTGTCGTATTCATAGCGGGTTAAAAACCCGAATTTTCCAAAATTGATACCGGCTACCGGCACACCTAAATTGACAGCAAAAGGCATGGACCGCAACACACTCCCATCTCCGCCTAAAACGATGATGATGTCCGGCTGCAATAAAGCCTCGGAATACTTCTCCTGAGTTGAAAGACAAAAAAGAGATTCTATTCCCTGCTTTTTAAGCATACGCTTAAGTTGTTGGGTTTTTTCTTTTATTCCGGATTTATGGGGATTGTAAAGAAATCCGGCAGAATGGATCATCTCAGCCTTGCTCCAATGTCAAAAAGGGTTTGAACTAAGAATGAATTTAAAAAAATGATGATCAAAATG
Source organism: uncultured Thermotogaceae bacterium (assembly GCA_964472765.1). Taxonomy (GTDB): domain Bacteria; phylum Thermotogota; class Thermotogae; order MWEM01; family MWEM01; genus JASUTC01. The sequence continues at coordinate 11,272 of CAYYNI010000016.1, forward strand.
GCAATATACGGCGTGAAATCGATTTGACCAATGGGTTTAATCAGACGCCGCAGTGGATTTAGCACCAAATTGGCCAAAGATGCTATCACCTGTCTGAACGGGCTGTAATTCATCTGAGGAATAAAACTCAGCACCGCATCCAAGATCAACACAAAAACATATGCGTTTAAAACAAAGCTTAAAACATTGGCTATTGCTTTTAAGAAATTTCCTAAAACAAACATCTATCTCCTCCGAATTTTCATTAAGTTAAACACTGTTCAAAAAGGTCTTTCAAAGAACTTTGTTTTATAAAAGTGTCACAACCACCTTTTTGGCATCATCACGCATCATCGTTATTGAAAATCCCCGCAATCTAATGCGGATGACAGCTTCCTTTGCAACGTTTTCTTCCAATTTCAAGGTCATTCCGGGAAGGATTCCCATGGAAATCAGCTTGTCTTTATCATCTTTTGTCCCGCCAAGCTTTCTGACTTTGACTTCTGAACCCGCAGCGGCTTCGCACAAACGTTTTCCCTTAAGCGGTCCTTCTTCTGCAAGATAATCTTTAAACGCCTTCTTTATGGACGGATTTTCCTGGAAAAATTCTGACAACTCCTCTATCTTTGAAAACAATTCCGCATCCAAATGATGTTCAAGGCCACAGGCTAATTCTTCAGCTACCTGTTCATTTTTCATAAACATCACATCGGACAGAAACGTCAACATGGACTGATGCTTCTGATAGACCTTCAAGGCCTCGTAAATCCCCTCTTTAGTCAACTTGATATACCCATATTTTTTATGATCAACCAGCCCCAAATCCCCCAATTTTTTTAGGGCATCGGCAACCGAAGCCGTTTTCACATTCAATCGTGACGTGATATCCTTCACCCTTGCAAAATCTTTTAAGGACTGCACCTCGTAGATAATCCTCAGATAATTCTCCAGACTTTCAGAAAGTTTTTCCATGACTCACCTCTTGTTTAAACCACATTTTAATGTGGTATGATCAACATATACAAAGAATAGGTCTACCTATAAATAGTATAGCATAAAAATCAGCCCGGTAGACCTAAAAGGAGAAAGAATGAGTTTTTTTTATTTTTGCAATCACATTAGCGGCCCTTTGGCTTATTTTGACGCTCATGAAACCGGACATTTAAAGGTGATGAAGAAAAAGGAAGGGGAAATAGTCGATTTTACAGACGGGCTGGGTAGCGTTTTTCGGGGTTCAATCACTTCTTTGAAAAAGAATGAGGCCGTTATCAACATCTTGGAAAAACACGAGGACTGTTCAATGGAACTACATCGGCAAATCCATGTCACTGCAGGGCTTTCCAGATGGGACAGACTGTCACTCCTGATTGAAAAATCGGTTGAATTGGGTGTGAAAAGAATCAACATCGTCCAATGTGAGCATTCCAATTATCAAAAAATAAACCTGGAAAAGGTTGAAAAAACAGCACGCAAGGCCTTGAAACAATGCGGGGGAACACTGATGCCCCAACTGGTTGCTTTGAAATCTTTAAAAGAAGCCCATCAGGATGGTGTTATCCCTGTTTTGCTGAATCCGGGAGCAGAAAAGGCCATCAACGCCGTTGAATTCCCATTAAAGACAAATGTCTGCATCGGGCCTGAAGGCGGCTTTACTCTCAAAGAGTTACACACCATTCGATCGCTATCTAATCATACAATAGAAATTTCTTTGGGAAAAAGAATTCTAAGACTTGAAACAGCTGCCATTGTAGCCATCGCCTATATTGCAATGAGCTGATTCAACAGGCAATCTTAATGCTAAACTGCGTGCCGCTTCCCGGCTCACTTTCCAATTCAATTTTGATTCCCATTTTCTTTGCATATTCTCTGACGATGGAAAGCCCCATGCCGGATCCGGAATGATCGTGCCTGCTTTGATCGGCTTTGTAGAATCTTTCAAAAACCCGGTCTTGTTCATCTTCGGCGATACCCGGTCCAAAATCCTTTACTTGTACCATCACGGATGTCTTGCCTTCCTCTAATCTGATCTGAACCGGGCTATTTTCCGGGGAAAATTTGATGGCATTTTCAACGATGTTGCCAATGACCATCCGGATAATGGTTTTATTCAATAACGGTTTTTTTTGCACGCTTCCCAACACAACCAACCCCACTGCCTTCTTTTGTGCATAGACTTCGTATTCAGCCAGCAGCTCGGCCATTAATTGATTCATGTCAACAGGTTCTTTGGCGGAATTTGATTCATTGTATTCTTGGGCCCGTGCCAACTGCAGCAGCTGTATAACCAACCGGTCCATCCGTTGGGATGCATTCTCGATAGAAAGTATTTTTTTTGAAACCGATTCTTCCAAACCATCCTTTTTGGACAACAGCATGCCCGTACTCATTTGTATAATGGCAAGGGGTGTTTTTAGTTCATGAGAGGCATCAAAAGAGAATTTTCTCAGAAGATTATAATTCTCCTTGACCGGCTGTAACACCATTCCGGCTAATAGATACGCCATTAAAAATGAAAGCAAGGGGAAGATCAATAAAAACGTGATCACTCTGGTTCGAAATATCTCCTTTTCTTCATTAACCGCTTTTACATCGATTCCAGCCCGAACGATTAAATCTCCCACTCCGGGTAATTTGGGTTTAATCACCCTGGAATAGGTTCTGACCTCCCGGGTATTTCCATCCTTATCGACGAATCGGATGGTTTGAAACAATCGTTCTTTTTTGATTTCGCCTTCAACGTTTTCAGGCAACTGTAGGTTTTCCGGCATCCTTTCACCGATGGTGAATCTTAAATTCCCTGCCGGACCGTACACTTGAATCGATTGACCCTCCTCAAATAAAAAGGACGGCAGCGATTCATCGTTCTGAATCCTAAAAAGGTCCAGGGCATTTTGTGAGAGATTGGTTAATTCTATTAACCTGGAATCCAATCTGGCGTCGATCGTGGTATGTTGGATGCGAATGATGAAAATCGAGAAAAACAACACAATGGCAAAAATGGACACCGTAAAAATGGCTGTCCACTGCAGTCTGGCTCGTTTAAGTGTTTTTGGATAATCGTTCATATTTTCTTTTTTGATCTTAACCCATGACATATCCTTTTCCCCTTATGGTTTTCAAAAAGGTTCCCTTTTTATCGCCAATTTTTTTTCGGATATTTTTGATGTGAGTCCTCAAAACATCCGACCAAAAGGATTCATCCTCATCCCAAAGGTGTTCCTGTAATTCATCCTTGGTAACAATCTCCCCTTTGTGAATACTCAAATACTCGAATATGCTGTATTCTTTAGGCGTAAATTGTATTTCCACACCGTTTTTTTCAACACGTTGACCGGTCATATCCAATAACAAGCTGCCGATGGCCATTTTGTCTGTTTTTTCAGAACTCATTGAAGCCCTTCTGATAGCTGATTTAACTCGTGCAACCAATTCTCTGGGGTCACAAGGTTTGGGAAGGTAATCATCAGCTCCTCTGTTCAGTCCTTTTACCCGGTCTTGAACCTCTGACAGTGCCGTCAACATGAGTACCGGCGTCCGGATCCCCTTATTTCTGATGGATTTAAGGATCTCCCAACCGTTCATCCCCGGAAGCATAATGTCCAAGATAATGGCATCAAAAGGATATTCACAGGCATAATACTCCCCTTCCTCCCCGTCATGGCATACGGTGACCTTATAGTCAATCTCTTCAAACAATTCACGCATGAGTTCTGCCAGATCAATTTCATCTTCGACAATCAGCAACTTCAAAACAAGCTCCTCCTTTTAAGAAAAACCCTCCCCTGTTCGGGGAAGGTTTCCCACACATTAGTTTACCACTATTGTGCCGGATTTTGTAAAGCAACCGTTTCCAAATACTGTTTCAGCAAGTCCAGGTTTTCATCCATGAGCATCATATTGAAAAATCGGGCAGCAATATTCTGCGTCACAGTGGTCCTCATAGTGGGCTGAGCTCTCATCTGGAAAGCCCCTTGCTGATCTCTTTGCTCTTGAACCTTGTTGACAACCCTGCCCATTTGCTGCAGCTTCTCTTTCGCCTGATCAGGCAGTTGGTTCAACCGCTCATTTTCCACGACTTGTTCTCTTACCCTGTTCATAGCGCTTTTCATCGTCTGCGAAAGGTACTCCATAAACTTTTCCTGTTGCTCCACTGTTATAATACCCTTTAACGTATCCATGTAAGTCTGTCTGATTTGGATCACTTCTTTTCCGGCATCTATTGCCTCATCATGTTTTTCTTTTGCTTTGTCCACGTCTCCCGTTTTCGCCAATTCAACGGCCTTTTCCATATCTCCCTTTACTTCCGATTCGACAGAAGCGATTGAATTCTTTGCCTTCTCCACAGCCGCTATCACTTGCTCCAACTGGGTTTGTGTAAAACCAACATGATTCAGGAGCGAGAAAAACTGATACGCCCTTTCCATTTGAGCCATTTCCTGAACTTCTTCAGATAAGGCCCCTTTCGGATTGAATGGCAACCCTCCCGCAAACGACATTAATGTGACCATCACTAATAAAACACTGATTCCAATGATTCTTTTCATGTCCATCACCTCCAAGGTTTTGTATGTTCAATACCATTGTACAGATACAACTGTGAAGAATCCGTGAAGCGGTAGCCTTTTTTGTTGGTTTCAGCGCTTAAATCGAGCTTCAGGGCAGTCAATATGAATGACAAATGGTTCTTTTCGCCATCGTCTTTAAAAAAAGCCGGCAATCTGATAGAATATAGAAAACAGTGAAAGGGTGAATCCCCATGAAAATAAAAAGAGTTCTGATGATGATCGTCATCACATTCTTCATTTCAGACGCCCTATTGGCAAATCAAGCTCAATGGGACGCATTTGAACAATTTGAATTTACCATTGGCACCCAATACCCCCTCCCCGCAGCACTCACTCTCCCAACAGACAGGAATACTTTCCCTTTGGTACTGATCGTACAAGGATCGGGTGATAGCGGAATAGACAATCTTGTGGGAGAAAATGCCACCATCCGGGATATCGCCCATGGTCTTTCATACAAGGGCATTGCAACATTTCGATATGCCAAACGCAACGGTCTGTACCCTGAGCAGTTCAAACTGTTCACAAGTGAAACGGTTGACAAGGAATACCTGGAAGATGCCCTGATTGCCATGGAATCGGCTCAGAAGGTTCCTGGGGTTGAGGGAATTTATTTACTGGGGGTCAGTATGGGGGGGTATTTACTCCCTGAAATTGCCGATCTGATAGAAGAACAGTTTTCCATCTCTGTTGACGGGTTAATCCTTTGCGCTTCAGGAATAGGAAGAACCCCTGCCCCTTTGGTGATGTTCCAACAGATTCAATCCCAGATGGAAGCAACCGGTTACACCGCCGACCAAATCAAAGCCGCCAGGAAAGTATGGGAAGATGTTGCCGAAAAAAGGTTAAGCATACAAACCATTATCCATCCGGCTATGACGGCCGGATATGTCTACCGAATTATGGACTCAGACCCTTACGTCCGGTTGAAAAGCGGCACCTATCCTGTGCTGGTCATCCAAGGGGATGCCGATCGCATCAACTCGGCAAGGTTTTTTGAAGAAATGAGAGAGGATTTACAAGTCCCTCAACAGGTTACATCCCGCTTTCAATTTGAACTGTTTGAGCACATCAATCATCGGTTGATGAAAAAAGAATTCGACGATCTCTACACCGATTTGCTGAAAAAGGGAATCGTTGAACCTGATATCATTCAGACCATTGTTCAATGGATTTTCACCAATAACAATCAAATTCAGGGGGAACGATGAAGAATTTGACTTTTGCCGATATCATTGCCATGCAACAGGAGCTTCAAGAAAAATACAAGGATCATTGGTCAGATCTAACACCTGAAAACGGAAGAAACAGTCTGCTTTGGATGATGGAGGAAGTGGGAGAGGTTATTGCCATCATCAAAAAGCGTGGCGAAGACGCTATCATGAACGACACGGCGGTCAGAAAACAGCTGGTTGAAGAAATGGCGGATATTATGATGTATTACAGTAAAATATTGATCTGCTACGACATCTCACCGGATGAGTTTTCTCAAGCCTTTGTGAACAAACACACGAGAAACATGAAAAGGGATTTTGTCGGGGAATATCAGGCCTATTTAAAAGAATAAACCATTGCGGTATAGGTTTTTTTGACCTCAAAGGACTCGCTTTTAAATAACGCAATCCCTTGCTCATTCTCGGCATTGACTGAAAAAGCACAATGGGCTTCATATTCATCGGCAAGCTTTAGGCATTCATGAAGCAAAGCCCTTCCGATCCCTTTGGAACGATATCCACTCATCACCCCAAGCTGGCTGATCCACAGCTCATCTTGCGCTTCCAGCGAACAATAGTAAAATCCAATCGCTTGACCTTTAACATAGGCTATCCTGGCACAGCCGGGAAACGTGCCGTCGGTTTCAATATCTTCTTTCACCATCTGCGGGGTATAGGGGATATGCCCCGGAACGTCTTTGTAGGTGCTGTTGATGAGATCACACCAAAGGCCCATGTCTTCGGATGGCTTAAAATCCTTGATGGTGAGTTTTGGTTTGCTTATCTGATGGTTGGGTGAGGCGTTTTTATCCCGTTTTAAATACAAGGTTTTTCTGCTTTCATAAAAACCCAATTTCAGAAAGATTGCCTTCTCTTTCTGTTCATTGTCCGGCAGAAACGCAAATAATGTTTTAACCTTCTTTTGAACGACAAAAGGCAGAACTTTTTCTAATAGCATTTGATAAATCTGATCTGCCTTTTTCCTTGAATGCAGAATCATCAATCGCCCTTTTGCATTTTTGGTAAACGAATCATCCAACAGCACGCACACCACTCCCGTTAAAACCCCTTCTTCATAAAATAAAAAACCCGGCCGTGAATCCATTACCGGAAATTTGTCACTCAGAGGGAAAAAAGACTGGTCCAAATGGGAAGCATATAACCAGCAATAATCGTGGAATTCACTTTTGTTTTGATTGTTTAGCCTTTGCATTATCATCATGTTCTTGACTCCTTTTTTTCCCGCTAATTATTGGTCAATCGTCCGCTTTTACTTATGATAAAATACAATAAACCGGGGTTGAATCATCAGGAGGTAAAAAATGAACCAACAAAACCACGATCATTCGCATCATCACACACATCATCATCATGATGTCTCAGAACTGTCGGGGAAAAAGATCTTTTGGGTAACCGTTTTGAATGCCACCATCACCATTGCCGAGTTTATTGGCGGGATTATTTCAGGGAGTTTGGCTCTACTCTCGGACAGTATTCATAACCTTAGTGATACGCTCGCAATTGCCTTCAGCTATGTGGCACACCGCATCTCTCTAAGACCGAAAAATTCAAGAAAGACTTTCGGGTACAAACGGGCTGAGATCATCGCTGCCTTTGTAAACGCTTCAGTGCTGTTTGCCGTTTCGGGCATGCTGATTATCGAAGCCTTCAAGCGATTTGCCAACCCCGAACCCATTGACTCAACCCTCATGATGGTCGTCGCCCTAATCGGACTCGCTGCAAACCTTTTTTCGGTACTACTTCTCCATAAAGATTCACACGGTAATCTAAACATCAAGTCCAGCTATTTACATCTGTTAAACGACACCATTTCATCTGTCGGTGTTGTCGTCGGAGGCATTGCCATCAAGCTATGGGGGGTTACCTGGATTGATCCGGTTATTACCCTGCTGATTTCCGCCTATATCCTGCGTGAAACTTTGCGAATCATCAAAAAAACAGTGGATATTCTCATGCAATCATCTCCCGATGTAGACTATGAGCAAATTAAAAAAGATGTGGAATCCCTTCCGGGCATTGTCAATCTTCATCACGTTCACGCCTGGATGATCAACGAACAATCCATCTTTTTCGAGGCCCATGTGGACATGGAGAATATGGAATTGTGCAAAGCTGAGAAAATCACTCAACAAATTGAACATCTCTTAAAAACCAACTACGGTTTCACACATACCACCATTCAAGCTGAAGTCAACCGCTGCGACAACAAAAATCTGTTCGCTTAAACCTTAAATTCTTAGCCTGCCCTTGTTCTATTTATCCAAAAAAATGGGGTTTTTATCTGTTTTGTTCGGCAATGTCTTGTAGGGTCTGTGGGTCCATGCCGGATTTTTTTAAAATCCCACAAATAAACGCTGTTTTTTCCGCTACATAGGAATCAATGTCGTGGGGGTGCTTTTTTGACAGCTGCTTTTTTAATTGCGAATACTCCTTGACGGCATCAGGGTGTTTTTGCAGAAACGCTTTCAATTTCAAATGATTGTTTAGCGCATCAACGCCTTCAACGCAGCAATACAGGTGATGATCCCGCCAAGATTTGACCGAATCGTCATAGGGAACCTGATCGTCTTTTCTTTCGAAGGATTCCCTTCCTTTTATCCCGTTTTGACCCCTGTGAACATAGCCCAATTCTTCTAAGTACTCAATGCACTTGAGAACATCTTTCTGGCTCTTGACAACGATGTCCACATCGATGATAGGCTTTGCAGCCAATCCCTTCACGCTGGTACTTCCCACATGAATGATCTGACAGCTGATAGGCGATAACTTTCTTTCATAGACCTTTTTTAACGCCAAAAAATCCTGTGCCCATTGCGGGTCATAGTCCTCAATCACGATCGTTCTCATACCAAAAATACGCCGCCTTCCACTCGCCTGATGGATGTGATCTTTTTCATCAATTCATGCCCATAAGCATCTGTTGGCGAAAACACATTGTCTACACTGACTCCCCCGTGATAAATATTGGCATGCA
>CAYYNI010000017.1:0-19612 GCA_964472765.1 uncultured Thermotogaceae bacterium
CTTTCTCATTGCTGTCATCCATAAACTGTGGAAATAGAAGGTGAGGAGCAAGCGGGATGTTTCCCTTATCTAAAGCAAAACGGCAGAACTCCCGTGTCCGCTTATTATTGATTTCTATATCTCCGCTAAAAGGAGAGCAAATATAGACAAGGGGCTTAAAGGCAGCTTTTGAAGCTGCCTTTTCCTCACGAGTGACATTACTTAGTGCCTCATAATACGTTAAATCAAGATAACCTTCGGAGTTTCTCATGTCGATTCCCATATCACACCTCCATCTCAATCTGCGGATAGATGCCGTCAGTTTTCAGCTGCTCATAGATGAAGAGTCTACCTTTTTGCGTCCACTTCGTATGAACTTTCGTGTGTTGTATGCCTTTACTATCCTCGTAAATATGAGTGTTGGTTTTGGTGTATCCATTTGGAGCATATTTTTGATACAAAAGCCAAATATCGCCTTGCTTAAACTGAATCCCTTTTTCATGAAGGTGTTCGTTCATTCGCATAGCACTCCAGCCATAATCTTTGGCAATCACAGAGATATTGACTGCATCCCTGCATTTAAGAACCACATCATAGTAAGTAGCCTTGGGTTTCATCTCAGCAATTTGCTGCTGACCAATCGCAACGGCTGCCATCAATTCCTTGTTCTTTTCACGTTCCTCTTTTAGTGCAGTAAATGCAGCAATGGCAAGGTCGGGGTTTGCAATTAAATCGTCTTTTACATAAAGCCCATGTTTCCGAATAGTGGGGAGTACTTCACTTGTCACCCAGCGTTTGAACTTTTTAGCATTTGGCATTTTGCTTGAGAGGATGAGGCTATACAGCCCGGATTCATTGATGATAATCAAATCCTGTTTTCCACCAAGGGTGTCACATTCGCCAATAGTTGTAGTACGTACAGAGCCAAACTCTGCATTTTTGTAAACTTGTAATTCCATTCGAATTACCTCCTTGTGTTTTTTTGGAGGTCTTGACCTCCTACCTAGTAGCCTTGGGAGAAGGTCAAATCTGACGGTTTTTATATTCTTGTTCTAATTTCTTTGTTGCCCGCTTTAATTTCTGAGTAATGTTGTTTTCACTTACACCGATGGAGCTGGCATATTCTCTAATCGACATACCTTCCATACGAACTGCGATAAACATATCTGCCCAATCTTGCTTTTTACCAAGAGCGGTGCGTATCCATTGGTAAACTTCTTCACGTTCACTTTCTTGGATACGTTCAATCTCCTGAGAGTTATCAGCGAAAGTATCCATGACATCTATTTCAACCTCATCATCTTTTCGATAAGGTGTCTTGGGATTACCAAGATGTCTATGGTAGCGGCGCCAATGGTTGTATTCCTTGTTGTTCATGAGGTCGAACATTTCCTGTAGAGTCTCGCAGCGTTTCACCTCGGATTTCTTTTCAGGCTTTGCCTCTGCAAGACGTTGTTCATAGTCGATATCCAGCATGACGCTGTAATCTCCATCTGGAATTTCAATTGTGGTGTAGTTCTTGTGACCGTTTTTGATGTTGTCTTCATATAAAACTCGAATCTTCATAAAGTATTCCTTTCCGCCTAGTCATTGGGCGGCGGAATACAAAAAGAGCCTATGGTGAAGATGACCACAGACTCCGCTTGTCCTAAAAAAGAGCGCACGAAAGTACGGTGGGTGCATCTTCATTCCAAACACAGTCTTTATCACTGTGTTCTGAACTCTTATGCATCCCGCCGTCCGTATGCGCACTAGGACTTTGAGATTGATTTTGTTGAGCGATAACCGCTCTGGATAGATTTCTCCCTAAGAGAGGATAGGTAGGCTGATTATTCAAATCTGTCTCTACCTATCATTTGTTTTGAAAATTACTTTTTCTTGCTTGGTCTTGTTTGACTTAAAGCACTGCCAGCAACCGACTTGGCTTTCTTACTGTAGCGTCCATCACTAAGGATTTTGCTTGCTTTTGATGCAACTCTCTTGGATGTTTGCTTCGAATTTCGCTTTGCCATTTACGTTCCCTCCTTTCATAAATTGGATTCAATCATTCATTTTCGTAAACATAATGTAGATTTTCGCAAAGATACATGATAGAATATCTTTGTTATGCCTTAACAAAATGATGCTTATTTAAATCCTATCTACATAATATAAAAACCCACCTTTCGAACTGGGTACGTTCCAGGTCGAAGGTGGGTACAAAGTGGGACAACTATCTTGAAAGGAGTTAACGTAATGGAATTTAATGATTTCTTCAATCTAATGAAGCCTGTACTAGGTAAAGAAAGAGCAAATGCTAAGTTGCTGCGAAACCTAATAGCTATGATTACTAAAACTGATAGCTATGTTGACCCTTCTCAAGATCAGTCAGACGACACTTTGAAATCTTATGCAAATGGAAAAAGACCTCTGTCTCCTGAATATGCTAGAGGAATAATCGCAGAGATTGAATTTCAAAATTTTGTTGATTCGGTGAATTCAAATGATGAGGTTGTCATTGAAAGATTGTCAGATGACTTCAAGAAGTACGATCCAACAGTTACCCCTGATATAGTTGGCACAATAGCAGGAAAACTTTTCTTAGATATTCTTTATAAAGCTGCTGGTGAAAACACTGATATGCAAAAGTCCTTAGTGCCTTCAAAGTACTATTTAAGACATAGATATGGAAATCAATTGTTAGTAGAAAACAAAGGAAATTGCCCTTTTAAGGGGTGTGGTAAGCCACTCTTATTGAGTAACAACGAAGCAACACAAGCATATTTTGACGTGATTATGATAGATAGTAAAAGTGGAGAGCATAGCGAAAATTTAATTGCTCTTTGTCCAGAATGTGCAGCAAAATATTTACTATCTCATACAGAAGAAGATCAAATCGAATTGCAGGATTTAAAGATATCTATGTATGAACATTTATTAGCTCAAAAGTCACTTACGGATATAAAAGTTGAAGAAGCCATATCGGAAGTTTTGGAAGTTCTTTATGTAACCGATCCAAATGAAATCACCAAGTTAAATTATGAGCCTCAATCTGTAAGAGATAAGATTTACAAGAATAATTACCTCTTGTTAAGAACTAATATTTTTAATGTGACTCAGTATTATCCGTTTATTGAAACACAGTTTAAATCTTTGTCTAGAGAAAAGAAAATGAATTACAATGTGCTGTCCTCTCAAATAAGACTTGCGTATGTCACAGCATTAGAAAAAACAAGTGTACAAGACGAAATTTATAATTCACTCGTTGAGTGGCTTATGGGCATCACAAACAAATCCAGAGTAGCCTGTGAGATAGTTATTTCGTTTTTTGTACAGAAATGTGAGGTATTTGATGCTCCTTCCAAACAAACTGTTTAGCTATAAAGAAAGTACCCTGGCTAAATTTCCAGTACTTATAAAGTGCTTGAATAATAGACCTTACTCGGTAGAGGAATTATATAACACAAACAAAAGTCTGTTTTTAGATATAGAAGATTATACAGAAACGTTATGTTGTCTTTACGCATTAAGAAAAATCAAACTCGATGAAGAAAGGGGCGTGATTGTCTATGTTGAAGAAGATTCAGTGCGATAAATTTATTTCCAAAGGGCAAGTGCGTCCACCAATAGAGTTTAAGAAAGGGCTTAATACTATTCTTGGAGGTGTGAATGCTAATAACTCCATTGGCAAATCAACTTTGCTACTTATTATTGACTTTGCATACGGCGGAAACTCCTACCTTAATAGCGATGCTGTAAACCAAGTGGGACTTCATACGATTAATTTTGAATTTGAGTTCAATGGTACATCTTACTTTTTTTCTAGAAGTACTACGCAGAGAACTACAATTAATAAATGCGATGAGCAATTTAATTTTATTGAGGCAATTAACATTAAGGACTTTTTGTCTTTTTTACAAAAACAATATGGAGTTGATTTTTATGGAAGTTCATTCAGAGAGCTAATAAGTCGCTATTTTAGAATCTATGGAAAAAACAACCATGACGAAAAGAAACCCCTACATAGCGATCCAAGAGAAAAAAATGTAGCCGCAATTACAGCATTAGAAAAGTTATTTAACTCATTTGAGGTTATTGAGTCATATCGAACAGAATTTAAAAAAGTATCTGACAAACTGGATGCCCTCAAGAAAGCAAAGAAACAGGATGTTATATCGTACGGCTCTATCACAACAAAGAAGCGTTATAACGAAAATCTTAATGAATTAGAAAAACTCAAAGATGACTTGAGAAATCACACCGTCTCTAATAACTCTAATTATGTAGACCTTGATTTGAAACAGGCAGATCAGATAAGTCAAATCAAGACTCAATTAAACATTTTGATGAGAAACAGAACGTCAACTAAAACACAGTTAAGTCTTGTTGAAGACAATCTCTCTTCAAATCCAGAAGTCCATCATGGCCCATATGAAGAGTTAGAGCAGTTCTTTCCAGGGGTTAATATTCGTAAAATATCTGAAATTGAATCTTTCCATGAAAAATTAAGTGAAATACTGATGGCCGAATATGAGCAACAGAGAAGAGAGTTAAGCAAAAATCTTGAACGGTTAAATCATGAAATTGATAGCCTAAAAAATCAGCTTTCTAAGCATGGAGAGCCAGCAAACTATTCAACTACTTACCTGAATAAATACAAAGAGTTAAATCTGGCTATAGAAAGACTAGAGGCACAAAACCGAGATTATCTTTTAGTTGAGGAATTAAATGTTTCAAAGAAGGGCGTTAAAGAACAACTTCAAAAAGTTGAAGAGGCTGAATTGCGTGGAATTGAGAGTAGCATCAATGAACAAATGGTCCGATTTAACGATAGAATCTACGAGAAAAAAAGAAAAGCGCCTGTACTAGATTTAGATAGTGGCACAACATATGAATTCTATACACCTGACGATAGCGGCACAGGAACTTCCTATAAGAGTCTTATTGTATTTGACTTGAGTGTTTTAGAAACAACTATGTTGCCTGCCCTGGCACATGATTCGCTTCTATTTAAGAACATTGGTGATGAACCACTCAATAAGATAATTCAGCTATACACAGAGTTTGATAAACAAATATTCATTGCTTTTGACAAAGGCGAATCTTACTCAGAGGAAACTAGCCAAATTCTTAATAGCACTGCTGTCATTCGCCTTAACGAAAATGGCGATGAACTGTTTGGACGCTCATGGAACATCAAGGAGTGAGAATTATGGGTATCAGTTTAAGCTACAACCGATTATGGAAACTGTTGATAGATAGAGGAATGACTAAGCAGGATCTAAGAAAAATCACAGGTCTAAGCTCTGCTCCAATTGCTAAGTTAGGCAAAGGTCAGAATGTTAACACCGATGTGCTAATTAGAATATGCAATGCATTGAATTGTGATTTACACGACATTGTAGAAACTGTTCATGACGACAAATTAAATTAGTAAGAGTGTACCATTGGTATTGAAATACTTGCTAATGTTTCTACGCTTTTAGGGTGTAAGGAGGCGGATTTATTTGAGACATTTACAAGATAAAAAGAAAGAGGTGTTTACATGGATAGACTAGGTTTTAGTTCTTTTGTTAGCTCTATCACTCATCAACTAGAAAAAATGCACATCAATGAGAATGACTCCAGATTTTCTAGAAAGACAACTCCTACTGATTTTGAAAAATTAGTAGTTGAGGCATCAAAGATAGTTATGCAGACAGAAAAGATTGAATGTAAAATAGACTACACCGAGGGAGGGCATGCCTTTCCTGATATTGTTTTCACTTTTGGTGATGAGAAATCTTACGGTATAGAAGTAAAAAGTTCTACTCAAGCCAACGCATCTGAGACTTCTTGGATTATCTTAGGAAATAGTATTCTAGGCACTACTAGAGTTGATGTGGACGATCTATATATCGTATTTATAAAAGTGGGCGATAATGGTTGTTTTATAAAGAGTGCTCGATATGAAGATTCTGTCTCAGATGTTGCAGTTACACATAGCCCTAGATATAAACTCGATTTAAATCAGTCAGCAGATCAATCTTTCTTCTCAAAAAGTGGTATATCTTATGATGAAATGAAAAAATCTGAAAATCCTATAGGCTTAGTAACCGACTATTTTAAGGACAAAGGTTTGACAGCTTGGTGGATTGCAGAGAGCACGCCTGCCGTCATCAAAAATTGGAATGAATTAAATTTGGATGAAAAGAAAGAGATTCTTTCAAAATCTTTAATCCTATTTCCAGAAATCATATATTCAAGAAGTTCAGAAAAATATAAGAGACTATCAAAATGGCTAGTTGCAAACTATAGTGTTGTTGATTCTAGTCTACGGGACAAATTTACTGCTGGCGGAAGATCTACGTTGACAGTCAATGGAAAGATTTTCAGTGATCTTCCCAAAATATTTGAAACTTTCCAAAATTTATCTGAGCAATTTATGCTTGAAATAAAAAACGTATCATCAGAGGATTTAGAGGAATTTTGGAATTCCTATAACCTTCAAAATGATACGCTTGATAATAGATTAACTTATTGGATAGATGTTGTTGCTCACGGTTTCAGTAACGATAGCAAAGGAGATACCTACATAAAATTTATTAACAATGTATTATCCGAAGTATACAGACCATAAATCTTCAAGACGTTTAGCAATATGAAATGCCATTAATGGTGGAACAGCATTACCAATCATTTTATAAGCACTTGTTGCAGATACCCCGTCTCGCCCTGGCCTTATAAATTGATAATTATCAGGAAATGATTGTATACGGGCACATTCCCTAATTGTTAGGCGTCTTTCCTTTTTTCCTTCAGAAAGCTCGTCAAAGTGCGTTCCTCCATTTTCTTTAGAGAGCCTTCTAAATTCAATATTCCCGTGATGCTCAGATCTTATTGTGGGTGCAATACCATTTAAATCAACTTCAATTTGGCCCTGGCAATGCTTCCCCATGAATTTTGCTTTTGAGTACCTTTGTTGATCAATATCAGAAGACTCTTCTGGCTCATCTAAGTCACCTAATATTTCCTTAACCGTTACATAAGGCAATAGCCCTGCTTCCCCTGAATTAGTATGTGTTTTTGATGGGTAAGGATCTAACTCCGGATAATCGTGTATATTTTCGAGTTTTTCTAGAATCCCTGGTTTTAAATCTTTCTTTCTAACCCCTATGAAAATAACCCTTTCTCTACTTTGAGAAACCCCATAGTCAGCTGATAACAAGACTTTTGTTGGGAATACATAGTAACCACCTTCAGATATGCTTGAAAAATCTGATTCTATTATTTCCTTAATATCACCTAGATTAGTTAGGCCCTTAACATTTTCTGCCACAAAAACTTTTGGTTGGGTAATAGATATAACTTCTCTCATCCACATGTATAATTGCCCCCTACTCTCTTCCGTATGCGCATCGACATCAAGTTTTCCACCATTATGTGAGCTTTCCGAGTTAAATCCTAACCTTTTCCCTGCAATTGAAAAATCTTGGCAAGGGAAACCTCCTGTCACCACATCAATATTATCCGGAAATACTTTAATTTGATTCCTTTGATGCAGTTTAACAAGATCAACTATACTATCTAAACAGTATACAGACTCCTTCTCAACAAAAAATTCCGACCATGCAACTTGTGTCGCTGGAACAATATCATTTGCAAATACTGTTGTAAATCTTGTCTTTGGCAGCCTAATGAATTTATCGTTTACTTCTTCAACTTTCCAATCACTATTTATCCGATAATTAAATTGCTGTTTGAAAATATCGAAATGTCCTTCAAAGCCTAAATCCATTCCTCCACAGCCAGAAAATAATGAAAGTATGCGTAATTCTTTTTGCTCTTTATCACAAGGTTTCTGAGCATCCTTCGGGACTAGCCATACCCCGCTCTTCTTAACTACTCCATCTATTTGTAACTGTCGACAATAATACTGAACTTGTCTTTCAGAAACTTTCCATTCTTTGGCTTTTTCTTTAACTGATACATATTCCATGGTAATCACCCCTTCGTCCAAACGAATATAATCTTATTATACTTCGTTACAACGAAATGTCAAGCTAAACAAATACATTTGCTCATTGATGTTTAACTTTCTGCGCACCTCTAGCTCCACACAAATAGTGCACTTAAATACATCATAACGCTATCAGTCTATCTGATTATTAATATCTCGAAAGAAGACTGGTCTACTTGTGACGGCCTACATCCATTTTGATAGTCATATAGACAACTCGCCATTATTTTGCCAACAACCTTATCAACTCACCAATGCGCTAATCATATCGTTTGATAATCTTTCTAATTCATCAATCTTCGATAAGTTCCCACAAAATAAAAATCCGTGATTATCCTTCTAGCTTATAACCAGACCTCAAATCACGGAAAGCCTTTATTTACTTATCTTTTTACACTCTCACTCTTTCACCCTTGACATCAATACTACCGTCTCAACATGGGAAGTGTGAGGGAAGACATCCAAAGGTTGTATTTTTTCGATCGTATAGCCGAAATCCACCATTTTTGAACAGTCTCTGACCAGGGTTCCTATGTCACAGGAGCAGTAGAGAATCTTTTTAGGTTGTATTTCTATTATCTTTTCAAGGGCCTGCTTATCGATGCCAGCTCTTGGGGGATCGATGATTAAAGTGTCCGGTTTCTCAATATACTGAGCTGGTTCCAGGTATTCTTCAACGGATTTTTCAAAGATTTCGACATTGGAGATTTTGTTTAACGAGCAGTTGGCACGAGCTGCTTTCACCGATTCTGGTTGGGACTCGACGAGGATGGCACGTTTATAAAGCGATGATAAATAGATTGAAAAAAAACCGACCCCTCCATATAAGTCCATTAGCAGTTCTTCTTTTTTTGGTTCGGCCAAATCTTTAACGGCGTTTAAAAAGACTTTCAACATTTTGGAATTGGTTTGGAAAAAAGAGGTGGGGGGAATGTTGTAATCAAACCAGTCAATGTGTTCCTGTAGAGTTCCTTTACCGTAAACGGTTGTATATTCACCTGCCAGCATCGTTTTCTTTCTGGTGAAAACGTTGATGAGTGAATCAATAAAGGGGATGGATTCCTTAACCGCCGCCTTCAGTTGTTTGAGCTGTTTGGTAATCTTGAAAGATGTGATAATAATTAACATATATTGTCCGGTATATTCGGTCTTTCTGATGGCGATTCCCCTTAAAAAGCCGTTGCGCTTTCGGCTGTGAAAGATGTCATCGGGTGTGAAAATGTCATTGAAAATCGTTTGAAGTGTTTTTCTGATGGTCTCGAATTGATGATCAACCACTTTACAGCCGATGGGTTCCAGAATGTGATTGGATCCTTTTGCCTTCAATCCCAAAATGATTTTCCCTTTTTGAAAGCCGCAGGCATATGTCATTTTGTTTCGGGTTTGATAATGGGGTTGAGAAGGGATAACGTCTTTTAATAGACCTGAAGTATCGATATTTCCCAAACGCATGAACTGTTCGCCGATGATGTCTTTTTTTGATTGTAATTGAAAGGAGTAATCCAAATCCAGCCAATCGCACCCGCCGCATTCGTTAAAGACAGGACAAACGGGTTGATTTCTTTCGGGGATCTTATACCTGAACGCTTTGACGGAGCCGATGTCAAATTGCTTTTTTTGAGTGGTTATTTCAACATCTACGATTTCTCCGGGATATGCTCCTTCTACGAAAACTGGTTTTCCGGTTTCATCATGTCCCAGTCCTTGGCCACCGTTGAGAAATTTCTCGATGATGATGTTTTCTTTTATCAGCTGAGTGTCCATCATAGGTTTGTCCTAAACCATCCGATAATATCTTGTCTGAACTGATCACCGTGTTCAGGATCGTAAATGGTTTCGTGATAAGCACCCGGGTATTTTGAGAGCATTTTGTTTTCGCTGCCGATTTTATCGAAAAATTCATCGATGTTATCCGGTGGAACGACTTTGTCCGACATGCCTTTTAGTAATAGCAACGGCGTCTTGATAGCCGATGCTTTCTGATTGACTGCTTGGATGTTTTCGTAAAGGCTCAAAGCGAGTTTTAAACTCACTTTCGGGTGAACCAGTTTATCCGTTGAATAATCTGAAACCTCGGTCGGGTTTCTGGAAATGTCTTCGTGTTTGATGGCATTATCCAACGTTACAAATGGCAGAAGTTTGGCAAAGCCTTTATTCTTTTCCATTCTTTTTTCTGTTTCAGCATCGACGATTATTGCCGGAGCAGAAATGGCAGCGGCATAGAATGACTGATAGTCTTCCTCAAGATAACGCAAACTAATCAGCCCGCCAAGACTATGTCCGAACAAAGCTAATGGTATTTGTGGATAATCCGAGAGCATCCTTTTTTTCATCCGCTCGATGATCTCAAAAGTTTTTTCAACCGAAGTGTGTCCCCTGATACCTGAACTCTTTCCGTGACCCAGATTGTCAAATCCATAAACGGCTAATCGGTGCTCATTCATCTGTCTTGCGAAGCGCTCATATCTGTCAATATGCTCTCCCAGACCATGGATGATCAAAATGCTTGCCAACGGATCCGTGCAATCATAGGAACAGGTGTACAGTGTGTTTCTTCCAAATTTTATCTGCTCAGTCTTTTTCATCATTATGACTCCTTATTGGGATATTCAAGTATTCTAACATAGTAGTCGCCTTATGACGACAATCCATGAATTTTTGTGATACAAACCTGATAATCAATGATCATTCAGGCTTGTATCACATTGATTATCTCATACATCAACAAATATAGTTTATAAAAATATTAAGATATAAATATATTTCTGTTAACGCATTCCGTAATAACCGCTATCAGTGTATAATAAGTTGGGGTATAATAACAAGCTTTTTCTTTCAATTGGAGTGATGTTTGGTGAAAAAGATATTATATATCTTATTTCCCGTTATTGCCGCTATTGTTATTGCGCTTATTTCCTGCCAGTTTGCCATAAACACTCCCGATTTGCCTGTATTGAAGACGCCTGGGGACAAGGCGACGGCTGTATCTTTGAAACCGTTATTTGAATGGGAAAAAGATGCCGATGTTGAGGATGTGATCTATACATTCAACTTATACAGGATGACTGACGGGGGGACTGAATTAGTTTTACAAAAGGGAGATATTAAAGGGGACCATTATCAGCTTGCCGAAAAGTTGAAGCCTTTTCAGTCTTATTCCTGGGAAATTACCTATAAAACCAAATTGAATAAAACAGGCACTTCAGGGGTTGGTTTATTCACCACCAGAGCCCTTGCGCAGTTGGGTTTTTCGCTGCCTGATGCTTCAGTGGAAGAAAATAGCGTGATCAACATCGATTTACAGCGTTTTTTGGTGGATCCGGAAGGACTCGAAATGGCCTTTGAATTATTGTCAGGTCCTGGAAAGATTGAGGATGGATTTTATTCATTCAACCCGGGATTTGAAGACGCCGGGGCTTATGTGGTTGAAATCCTTGCGTCGGATTTATATCGTCAGGTAAAAACTGATTTTGAATTGACGGTTAAAGACAGTTATCGACCCCCTACAGTGCAAAATCTTCAAGAGACCTATGAGGTCAATCAAGGGGAACAAATGGTGGTGGATTTGAAGGGTAAAGTCCAAAATCCTGAATCAAACCCTTTGCGCTTTATTTTGGCTCAAGGTCCAGGAGAAATCAAGGATGGTGTTTACTACCTTCAACCTGATTTTTCAAAGAAAGGAAGACAGCAGGTTAAAATCATTATTGAAGACCCGGCAACACAGTTGGAAATTGATTTTCATGTGGTGATTCATGCTATCAACCGAAGTCCGACTTTTGGATTGATTCCCATTCAAACAGTAAACGAAGCTCATCCTGCGATGATTGATTTAAAGGAGTATGTCGTTGATCCCGAAGGAGACGCTTTGACATTTTTGAAAACTGGCGGACCCGGACAACTCTCGGCCGAAGGCTTGTTTACCTATCAGCCCGATTATGAAGCATCCGGAGATTATACCGTTGATTTCAAAGTTTCTGACGGTATGAACATGATTGATGATGGTTTTCTGCTAACGGTACTCAACGTCAACAGAAAACCCATTGCGATCGATGCGTCCAGAACAATTGCGCACGAACTAAAGGAAGCAGAGTCCTTCAGTATGAACCTTTCACAACTTTACACCGATCCTGATCAGGATAAACTCACATACAAACTGGTTATAGGCCCCGGGAAAATTCTGGATGATGTTTATCATTATCAACCGGATTTCAATACTCAAGGGGAACAAGAAATAGTGATTGAAATTGATGATGGTCAGGAAACACTTCTCAGCCGTCATGTTCTGAATATAGAAAATAACAACAGGGTTCCTGAATTAGTCGTTGATGAAATGTCATTACAGCGGTCTACGACAAAGCGAGATGACTTTCAGATCAACTGGGAATCATCTGATCCGGATGAGGAACAGGTTACGTTCAATGTCTATTTCTCGGATCATCAAAATCCTTCTCTTTGTGCTACGAATATACAAACCCAATCCTTTTCTCCTTATGAATGGGGAATAAAACTGGAGCCCGGAAAGGAATACTACTGGAAGATAGAGGCGGTTGATGAATCAGGTTCTAAAACGGTTTCGCCTTTGCGCTCCGTCATTTTGGAAAACGATCCGCCAAAAAAACCACTTCTGACAACAAAAACACATGAGAAAAAGGCCGTCGGAATGCCATACACCATCGAATGGGTATGCGCTGATGATGACGATGCCCTGGGGCATCTATACACTGTTTATTCAGGTGAATCCCCGGATGCCATGACAGTCGTTGAAAGCGGATTAACAGAACAGGAATACACCTTCAACGCTCTTAAACAAGGCAAAACCTATTATTTCAAAATTAAGGTGGAGGATCCCCATGGGGGAGTAAATGAATCGGCGTTATTCACACTCAAAGTCAAACAACCCCCCCAGTCCCCGGAGTTTTTATATGATGGTCAAGATCAACCGGTGTTTGCAGCTACGGATGTTGTCCTTCAATGGACAATGCCACAAGGTACCGAAAATGAGCTTGTAACATTTGATATTTATATGGGTTCTTCAAAAGATCAGCTGCGTTTGGTAGAAAAGGATATGACGGATACCCGTTTTTCTCCTACTGCTTTGGTTGGGAATGCACATTACTATTGGCAGGTTATCGCCAAGGATGAATATGGTCAGTCTTCATCGAGTCCCATTATGGCGTTTGAAACCCAACAGGGTCCTGGAGCAATCCTTTGGTCTTATCCGGTCAAGTACGATATTCGTTCCAGTCCTGTTATCTCAAATGACGGGATGATTGTTTTTGGAGCGGATGACAATTATCTATATGCCATCAACCGGGAAGGTGAATTGAAGTGGAAATTCAACTGTTCAAATGTTGTTTATCCAAGCCCCACGATCGGTCCTGATGGTACGGTTTATATTGCAGCAGGTCATCAATCCGTTTATGCCGTTGATCCTAAGGGTAATCAATTATGGCATAAAGAGATCTCAGCAGGTTGTTATTCCAGCCCCGCTGTTGATAGGGACGGTGTGGTCTACATTGGTGATTCCTCCGGAGTATTACATGCCATTTCAAGCGATGGTGAAACACTGTGGACTTATCAGGTAAACGACGAGATTCGTTCAAGCCCTTCTATCGGTTTGTCCGGAACCATTTATTTCGGTTCGGACGATCAAAATGTATACGCACTCAACAAAGACGGAACTTTAAAATGGTCCTATCAAACAGCAGGATTTATCCGTTCCAGTCCTGCTTTGGACGGTCAAGAAAGGATATATTTCGGTTCTTTCGATGGGAACCTTTACTGTTTGAACCCGAACGGTGCATTGATCTGGAAATATCAAACCGATTCCCAGATTCGCTCCAGTCCGTCGATCTATCATGACGGAACCGTTTACATTGGTGCTTTTGACGGCAAGCTATACGCTATTGACCCAGAAGGTCAGAAGAAATGGGCATATGCTGTTGAAGAAGGCCCTTTCTGGTCTTCAAGCCCAGCGATAGGTGATGATGGAACGGTTTACGTGGGAACCTGGGAAAAACGAATCCTTGCCATTGATCCTAATGGGAGTCTTAGGTGGCAGTTGGAGGTTGATGATTACATCAAATCCAGCCCGGTAATTGATCAAAATGGCTCTCTTTACATCGGAACATACGGTGCCAGGTTGCTCTCAATTGCCACGAACAGCCATGGTCTTTCCACGATTTCTCCGTGGCCGATGTTCCGAAAAGATGCCAAGCACACAGCCTGTCAGTAATGATAAAGCAATCAAATCAAGACTAAAGGTGGGCAATCTTGTCCGCCTTTTATTTAATAGAATTTGAAGAAAAAACGACCGAATACCTGTTGATAAAAAGCATCAGAAGAACTGGTGCTTTTTTAAGAAAACCTTTCTCAGGTTAACCCTAACAAAAGTTATTTGGATGCACTTCTGATGATCTTTGACAGCGTTCTTCCCAGGGCGTTGAAGGACAGTTTTTCTCGTGCTATTTCAAAATTTCGATTGACCATGTCGTAATAAAGAGATTCGCTTTTTAAAATCATAATGGCCTGTTGAGCGGCATCTTCCAATCGCTTTCTTTCAATGGAAACGTAACCGCCTTCCTGATTCTCCCTTTGACTGAAAGTATGCCCCAATGAAACGTTTTTAAAACCAAACGGCATGATGTCGGTTTTAAAAACCGGGTATTCAAATATAATCATGGGTTTTTTTGCAAAGAGCCCTTCCAGATATTGATTCCCCCAACCCTCAAGAATAGATGGGTAAGTAATGAAATCTGCAATCACATAAGCATCCCAGAGTGAATACCTTTTTTGCTCTCGATGGCTTCTTGTTGCCCCGAAAAGCTGTTCTGCCCAAATAATTCGAACGTTTTCCTGATCAGCCAGTCTTTTCAGAAAGGCGATGTATTCGTTGTCCGTTTCGATCAAGCCGGGCATGAAAAGCAGAATCTGGTCCGTTTTGGTGAATTCCCTGCCGTCGTAAAGAGTACCGTAAAGCAACTCTTTTCTCTTCTTGATCTCTCCGATGGTTTCAATCCCCAGTTCAATGGCCTTTCGTGTAGCAACACGCGTCGCCTGCAAAAAGACAATGTCTCTTTCCCCTATTCCAAGTGTTTCACGGAGGTCACTATTGTAGTTGTCTAATACCCATTCAGAGGCGTGAAAATCAAAAACATTGGGTACAACGACAGAATTCAATCCCTTTCTCGACTCTAATTCGGACTGGGCAATTCGGTTGATCACCACCTGATGGAAATTTTCTCCAGCAGGCGGGTAATAGTTATCTAAAGCCTTTCTCACAAAATCACAAGTAGGCTGGCTCATATGGGGTCTTTCCCAATAAAAATCATGATTGTGATTGATACTGATCAGATGGTTTTTTTGAATGAATGTGTGAAACCCAATCGCCACAGGGATACCGGTACCCAGAGAAAAAATATTATTGGGAATGATCACATCAAAATGCTCTTTTTCCATGATCGCATCTAAAGCCGATTCAATCTCTTTGGCAACCGATTGCAATTCTTTCGTAAAAGCTTTTTCCCGGATTGTTTCCGTTGAGCCTTGCATCGGGTAATCTTCTAAAGATTTGTAACTGTATTTCTCCCATTGCTTAAATTCCTTTCGGTGCAAATCCATTTCTTTGATATAGTATTCGCCATAATCGGATGTTCCAGAAATGAAAAAGACTTCATGCCCCATTTTTTCGAAGACATGCCTCCATTTCTCCATTTCTAAAGAAACGCCGTCTGTTTCCCCAACTCTAAAATGCGCAAGGGCTATCTTCATAATCATCCCACTCCCATTATCTTTTTCGAATTCTTTTTTTCGTTTCAGGATCAAAGAACATGAGTCTGTCATGCTCAAAACCAATATGAACGATGTCTCCGGCTTCCACTTTTGGAAAAGGTGGGGCGACGATTTTAACAATGCTCTCATCAAGTTCGATAGCAACGATTTGATGTGAACCCTGCGGTTCGGTGACCAACACCTCACGTGAAAAAACACTATTGGAGGTTTTCTCTGTGAACACCTGCATACTTTCCGGTCTGACACCCATGATGACTTTCTGAGCTGAAAATCCTTTTAGAATTTCTTGGTTTTCAACAATTGGTTCAAATGAAAAGGCGCTGTTGACCAGCATTAATTTTCCTTGCTTTTGCGTGATTTCCATTGACAGAAAATTGGTGGGCGGTGTTCCGATAAAACCAGCCACGAACATATCTTCACAATCAAAATAAACATCATCGGTTGTTCCCATCTGAACGATAGAACCATCTTTCATGATCACGATTCTATCTGCCATACTCATGGCCTCAGCTTGGTCATGGGTTACAAAAACCGTTGTGGCGAGTGTTTTTTTATGAATGGCTTTCATCTCTGTTCTCATCTTAACCCTCAATTTGGCATCCAGGTTCGAAAGGGGTTCGTCCATCAGAAATACCTTGGGGTTCACAACCAAGGCACGGGCAAGGGCCACTCGTTGGCGCTGACCCCCCGAAAGCTGTCTGGGATAGCGTTCCAGGTACTCCTCAATCTTAGTCATATTGGAGACTTCCTTGACCCTTTTGTCGATTTCCGATGATCTCAGTTTTTTAAGTCTCAAAGGAAAGGCGATATTATCAAAAACCGTTAAATGAGGCCAAACCGCATAGCTTTGAAAGACCATTGAAATATCCCTTTTTCGTGGTGGTAGAAAAGTGACATCCTTTTCATCTATGTAAATAATTCCTTGAGTGACTTCTTCTAATCCGGCTATCATTCGCATCGTGGTCGTTTTGCCGCATCCTGAAGGACCCAGAAGAACAATAAACTCTTTATCATCAACCGAAAGATTGATATCTTTTGCACCCCAAACGGTTTTTCCATAACGCTTTGAGAGATTATTAAGTTGAAGTGTCGCCATAAACACAGCTCCTTTTCTTTAAACTTTTACCCCGCCCCACATCTGCAGGATATATTTTCGAATGAGAATGGTAAAAAGTACAGCCGGTAGTGCCATGGTCACTCCGCCTGCTGCAATCAGATTGACCATGCCTTTCGCCCCTACCATTGTCTGATAAACAACCACCGGGAAGGTAGGGTTAAACTGTGTAAGTACAATCGCCTGAGCGGTTTCCGCCCAACTTCCTATGAAGGCATACATGGCACTGGCTGCCAATCCCGGTAATGCCAGGGGCAAGGTAATATGTAAGAATGCCCCAATGCGTGTACGTCCAAAAACCTGGGCTGCCTCCTCCAATTCCACAGGGATACCCATAAAGATACTTGCGGTGATCCAAATCGTTAACGCAATTTGACCCACGGAGTAAACCAGTGATAAACCGATCGGTTTATCGTAAAAACCCATTTCAGCCAAAATGATCACCATAGGCATGGCAATGGCGATTCCAGGGAACATTCTCACAAATAAAGTGCTTAATTTAAGAACGTTTTTGCCTTTAAATGCGTACCTGGCAAAGGCATAACCCGACATGCCGCCGATAGTTAAGGCAATGAGAACGGTTAATAAAGCCACTTGAATGCTTCTCATTAGTGCCGGAACAGAATCTCTGGTCACCTTGAAAAAGGTGATGTAATTGGCGAAAAGATTCTTGAAGACGCTAAAAGTCGTTGAATTCAACGGGGTCAGTTTCGCTTTCATTTCATCGATTTGAAGTTCGACGTGCTTTTTTTCATCTTCATACTTTGCCAAATCATCCTGCAGTTTTTTCTCCATATCCGCCATGGCTTCTCGGTCTTTGACGATGGACAAGCTGCGTTTTGTTTTAATGATGTTTTGATTGATAGCGAGGATTTGCTTCTCCAGACGGCTGATTTCACCACTGAGATTGTCAATTTCTGACGCATTTTGCTGATAAAGGGAATGGACCTCTTGAATTGCCTGCTTCAACATTTCCTCAGTTACTTTGCAATTTGTCTTTTTATTGAGAAACTCAGTCATTTCATCTATTTTAGCTCCTTGTATCAACGAAACATATTTTTCCTGTGATCTGGAGTAAACACTGATCAGATAGTCATCTTGTTGCGACACGGGTTCAATCTTGAATTCTGCGAAAAATGACAAACCCAATGGAATGGGCCAATCGTAGGCTTCCTGATCGGACATGAACGAAATAGACAAAAGAAAATAAATGGGGAGCAGAATGACCAAGGCGATAAAGACTATGAACAAATAGAAGATGGTCCTGCCGATAATCTTTTTAGTTTTCTTGGCCCTGAGATCCTTTTCGCTCATGACTGATCATCTCCCTTGAAAGCGCCCGAGACTTTAAGGTAGATAACGGCTACAACGGACACCACCAATGCAACAATGACGGAGTAGGCAACGGCGAGTTTATATTCATTCTGTACCTGTTCTTTGAAAAAAACAACTTCTTCTAACAAAACTGGGATTCTCCGAAACCCGAAAATGAGTACTATAATTAGCCAGACTTGAATGGCTGAAATGATTCTTAGGATTAAAGCGGTTTGAATACTGGGTTTGAGCATCGGCATGGTGATCTTTCGTAACACTTTCAAACGTGTCCCGCCGAAGACATAGCCTGCTTCAATGGATTCATTGGGAATCCCTTGAAGGCCGGCCAGTAGGATAGTCATCATGAAAGGAATCACTTGCCAGGCATCAATGAGAATGATAAGCATTAAAGACTGGAAATCATTACCCGCAAGAAAAAGGATCTTTTCTCCTTCTGTGATCAGACCCATGGACATCAGTAAACTGTTGAACCAACCATAGGTGGCAAAACCACTGGACCACATAGCGCCCACAGCTACCGGAGGCAAAGCCATTGGGATCAGGGCGATTGCAAGTAATAAACTCGAGCCTTTAAACTTTTTGTTGATTGTTAGGGCCAAACCCAAAGAAACGACAAATTCCAGTGTAACTGAAATGATAACAAATATTCCCGTATTCACGACGGCTTTCCAGAAAACCGGATCGTTAAAAATTCTAGCGTAATGATCAATCGTAAAACCCGTCCCAATTTCTGGAGTAAAGCTTTGAAAAATGGATGTCAAAACAGGCCGGATCCAAAAAATGATGTAATAAATGACAGTAGGTGCAATCAAGACATAAGGTATCGTTTTCTTCCACGGGAAACCGCTTTTATGGGGCTCTAAAGTGGCGCAATGATTGAAAGTCATCATTTTGCAACTCCTTCATAGAGATTATAAATAAGAAGGGCACATCAAAGATGATGTGCCCTGATGAGTCCATTATTTCTTCAGTGCATCGACCCTCATTTGCATGATTTCGATATATCCGGGATCAAATGTTTTTAGGTTAAGGATCATCTCTTTGAAAATGTCATCGTAAACCAACTTGACTTGGCCCCAATCTGTCCAGGTTGAAGCAATATAGGAAAGCACACCTTCCTGCATCACTTTTATGGCCATTTCAATGATCATATCTTGTTCGTCTTTGTCGGTCTCCAAAAGGTTGATCGCTTCGTCTACCGGTGGAATGAAGCCGCCGGTTCCCTTTGAGGACTTCAGCATGATCTCCGGTCTGGTCATATACTCTACAAATTTTATGGCTAATTCTTCATGTTCCGTTCCTTTAACGATGGCATACCCGCTGGTTCCGGCAATGGAGCCGATACCCGCCGGACCCTTTGGTGACGGAGCGACGACGTAGTTGGTGGGATCGTTCTTGTAAATTTCTCCAACTCC
>CAYYNI010000018.1:0-19462 GCA_964472765.1 uncultured Thermotogaceae bacterium
TAGGCTTCCTAAGGGGAGCCTATTTTTTGTCAAGGAGTGATGACATGGAAGAAAACTTGATCCTTGAAATGAAAAACATTTGGAAGATTTATCCTAACGGCGTAGTTGCCAATAAAGACATGAATCTAAGTGTCAACAAAGGAGAAATTCACGCCCTTCTCGGCGAAAATGGAGCAGGAAAGTCTACTTTGATGAAAATTCTGTTTGGCATCGAACAACCAACACAGGGTGATATTATCTTTGAAGGCTCAAAAGTAGATATTTCATCACCTCACAAGGCGATTGAACATGGTATCGGTATGGTTCATCAGCATTTTATGCTTGTGCCTTCACTGACTGTCGCTGAGAATATCATATTGGGTATGGAACCTAAAAAAGGCTTTTCAATGGATATGAATGAAGCTTACCGTTTTGTTCAAGAACAATCGGATCTTTTTGGATTACCGGTACCATCCAGAGAAAAGGTTAAAGATATTTCAGTTGGGATGAAGCAACGTGTTGAAATTATTAAAACACTGGTTCGCGGGGCTAATCTCATTATTCTCGATGAACCGACAGCTGTCTTAACGCCACAGGAAACGGTTGATTTGTTCAAAGCCTTGAAAAACCTAACCGAAAAGGGAAAGACTATCATCTTTATTACGCATAAGTTAAATGAAGTGAAAGAAATAGCCCATCGTATTACGGTGACAAGAAGAGGTCGGGTTGTTGGAACTGCCCAAGTGAAAGATATTACTGAAATTGAAATGTCAAACATGATGGTGGGAAGGGATGTGGATATACGGATCGAAAAAGAACCGGTAAAAACAGGTAAAATGCTAATGGAAGTAGCGAATTTGGAATTTATCCGATCAGATGGGGTTAAATCTTTAAAGGGGCTTTCTTTTTCTTTGAAAGAAGGAGAAATACTTGGAGTGGCTGGTGTTGAAGGGAATGGACAAACAGAACTGGTTCAAATTATCACCGGCATTCTGCCGAGGGAAAGGGGTCAAATCTCACTTAATGGGGTACAACTGCCTTTGAAAACGAATCCCGGATTTTGTAGAAATGCGGGGTTAAGTCATATTCCATCCGACAGAATGGAACGAGGAGTGGCCAGTGATTCAACCATTGCTGAAAATATCATTAGCGATCGGTTTCAAAAAAAGCCTTTTGCTAAAAGAGGCGTTCTCAAATGGAAAGAGGTCAATCGATTCGGGGAACAAATGGTTCATGAATTTGATATTCGTACGGAAAGCCCAAAAACTCAAATTAAGATGCTTTCTGGAGGAAATATTCAAAAGGTTGTTGTTGCCAGAGAATTTACTTCGCATTCGAAGATTACCATAGCTGATCAGCCGACAAGGGGCATCGATATCGCAGCTGCCGATTTTATCAGACGAAAGCTGGTAAAAGAAAGGGAAAATAACCTGGCTGTCCTTCTTGTTTCTGCTGATTTGACTGAATTATTGGAAGTTGCTGATCGTATCATCGTGTTGTATAAAGGAGAAATTGTGGCTCACTTTAAACAAGTGAAGCAAATCAATGAAACCGTATTGGGCGAATATATGTTGGGAATTAAACGAATGTCCATAGAAGAAATGGGTGATTTATAATGAAGTCTGATAAACGATTTACGTTATTTCGAATCGCTATTTCCGTTGGTATTGCGTTGCTGATCGGGTATGTCATCGTATTTATTTCCAGTATTCCTTCAGGAGATATGGAATGGATCAAGAAAATGAAAGAAGCTTTCGACGGTGCCAATGAGGCTTATAAATATTTCCTTACCGGCGCACTTGTAAAATGGCGAGCTTCAGGTGCTTCATTTAATCAGAGCGGATTTATCCAATGGATTAATGAGGCTGTGCCCATTATCATCACGGGGCTTGCTGTTGCAATCGTTTTTACCGCCAAGCAATTCAACATCGGTGCAGAAGGCCAGATGTTTCTTGGAGCGGCAATAGCGACAGCAGTTGCCATTTATTTTCCGGGTATTCCTTTTGTGTCAACAGTCATCGTTATCTTAACTGCCATGTTTGTAGGGGCAGGTTTTGCAGCAATCCCAGGTTATATGAAAGCGAGGTTAAAAGCCTCGGAGCTTGTAACTTCTTTGATGTTGAACTATGTTGCTTTTTTTATGGGTTTGTTTATCATTAAAACCTTTTTGAGGGATACTCAGGCGGGGTCTCTGGTTTCACTGTCTTTTCAGAAGCAGACCATGCTTCCCTTGTTGAATGAGCGTTATCAATGGCATATTGGCATCTTTTTTGCGTTGGGATTAACGGTACTTGTTTGGTTTATAATGAAAAAAACCACCTGGGGTTATAAGGTTAAAATGATCGGTGATAATATCAAGTTTGCAGAGTATTCTGGAATCAATTCTTCCAAAATGATCTTTCAGGTTCAAGTTGTCTCAGGTGCTGTGGCTGGAACTGCGGGTATCATTGAGTTACTGGGTTATCATGGAAGATTTTTGTGGCTTTATTCACCGGGTTATGGATGGGATGGGATCATCATTGCCACCTTGGCGAGAAACAATCCGTTATTCGTACCGTTAGCGGCTTTATTTCTTTCCTATATCAGAGTCGGTGCTAAGATTATGGGAAGATATACCAGCATCGCACCTGAAATAGTAGCTATCTTGCAAGCGGTGATTATCTTGTTAGTTACAGCTGAGGCTTTTCTTGCGAAATGGAAGCAAAAATCCATTAATAAAGCAGCAACCAGGAGCGAAAAAATGACAACGCCGGTAGAAGTAGGTGAAATAAGATGAATGAGATGCTTCAGGGAATTTTATCTTGGGATTTTATCGCAGCAGGTATCAGGGTTACAACTCCAATTCTTCTTGCTGCCCTAGGGGCTTTAGTTGCTGAATCAGCAGGCACTCCTAATATTGCCCTTGAAGGGATCATGTTGATATCAGCGTTTATTGGAGTTATAGTTAGTGGGTTTACGGGAAGTTTGTGGTTGGCGATTCTGATGGGAATCATCGTTGGGATTGCAATAGCAGCTGTTTTAGCCTATTTTGCGCTGAAATTAAAAACAGATATTATCCTGGCTGCTATTGCCTTAAACATTTTTGCCAGTGGCGGGACAATCTTTTTTCTGGCGATGCTCACCGGAGACAAAGGTTCTTCTGCATCCGTCAACTCTTTGCTGATTCCCAATGTTACCATACCGATTATCGACAAAATACCCATTCTTGGCGATATTTTAAGCGGGCACCATTCTATCACTTATGTTGCCATTCTTTTGATCTTTGTGGTCCAATATTTGATGTACAAAACACCTCTCGGATTACGAATTAGGGCTGTTGGAGAGAATCCGGATGCCGCTGAATCGGTTGGCATTTCCGTTATAAAAACAAGATTTATTGCTTTGATGATCAGTGGGTTTTTAGCAAGCTTAGGGGGCCTTTTCCTCTCTATGGGATACGTTTCATGGTTTGCCCGGGATATGACTGCGGGAAGAGGGTGGATTGCATTAGCTGCTCAGGCATTAGGTGGCTTGAATGCATTTGGTGTGGCAGCTGGGTCATTCTTGTTTGGTTTTACTGAAGCGGCTTCTTATTCGCTCCAGATATTCGATATCCCTTATGAATTCACACAATCATTGCCATTTATCATAACGATTATTGTTCTTGGAGTTTACGCCTGGAGAAAAGTCAAAGTTTCAGGAAAATTAGGTTCTTCTAATCCTTCGGCAGATCTTTCAAAAAAATAGAATTTTTTTTATAAAAAGGCCGGTTGCTATTGGGTATTTTGCAACCGGTTTTTATTGCTCAATAGGGCTTGATTTGCCATAGATTGGTAAGCGTCTTACAGGCCGAGTCAATTCAAAAAGGCCCTGTTCAATTCTCGTTTTGAGGATTTCGGTTATTTTTTGGGCTTGCTTTATTTTTGTCATGGTTCTTGTAGTCGGCCTTTTGTTTGCCAAAACGGCTTTGTTCTCATGCAGTTGTTCGTAATTAAGTGTGCCCAGTGTCTGTCCACTGGCGAAATCATAAACCTCAGTCATGATATCTTTGTTTCTGATGGATAAAGCCCGAGCCATGTCGAGGTTGAGAACCGGTATGGCAATGCCAATGGCAATATATAAACTGACACCATAGCCATTAATATAAATAGGTGAGATCCATTCAGGTCTGACTTGTCTTAAATCCGCAGTAATCGAAAGTGTAGCAGATGGCCTGAAGGGAAGGTTTGTTTTCTTATCTCTTTCTACTTCAGAATTGAATTGGGTTCCCTCCCAACTAATATAGCCATCCCCACCGCAAAAGAATATCCGAGTTCCAATACCGATGGTTTGTAAATAGGGGTCGTTCAATAAAGGTGAGATTTCTCCGCAGCCGGCGTAATTGATACTGGCTAAGTCAGGTAATACGCTGCCCATATATGTTTTTAATTCTTTTTGTGATGAATTACAGACTGCTGTGTAATTTTGGTAACAATTTCTGGGATTGTAAAAATACACCTGATTCAAATCGTTGATGGTGATCTCTTTGGAAAAGTGATTTTTTGGGTAGCAATCAGTAGGGGTTCCTTCAGCTGTAAACTTTATTTTTTCACCCTTTACCAGCTTACAGATTACATGGGCACCTCCGTAGCGATGGTCATAGTCGCTTTCCTGAGTCGCACCCAGATAAAAATCAGCTGTTGCGATTCCGCCGTATGCCTGAACTTCATCTAAAAAAACACGCTGCATTTTCATGTGGGGATTTGTGTGTCCGGCATTAATAAATACCCCAGATGAACACATGGGACTGTATGTAGCAGTTGTAACGATATCACACTTCTCAGCCAGGCTCTTGGGTCCCTCTTGGGAAACCAGAGCCTTAGCTTGGGTGGCCGTTAAACAGACTACTTTTTTTTCTTTTATCCTGCGGTTGATTTCATCTATACTTTTCATTAAAAAACTCCTCGTGAATGGATTTGATTGCGTCATTTCTTTGGCTGGCATCGACGATAATGTAGCTTGCAACATCTGATACCCCCATTGAAACAACCTTTGCGTTGATTTTTTTCCTGGAGATGGCTGTAAACAATTTTGCAGCAATTCCGGGGGTGTCATTCAATCCCTCACCTACGATGGCGATGAGCGAAATATCTTCTTTTATCGCCACTTCGTTGATACCATGTACATCCAACCGATGCATAAGCTGATAGGCTTGATACAGATCTGCAGATGAAAGGAGGATGGAGATAATGGTTTGGGAAGTCAAAACGGATTTGATGTTTATGCCCTCCGTTTTCATGGCGTTGGTCACATCCGCCAAAATTCCGGGTTTGACCCCTACGCCGGGTCCTTTTAACTGTAAGATACCGATATCATCTGTGTAAGAACAACTTTTTACAATATAGTTGGTTTTAATGGATTTTGATGAGATAACAGTCAATGGCTTGATAGCATCCAAATCACCGTCAATATTAAACAGGTTTAGAGGAATATCATCTGCTTTTAGCGGTTCAAAGGCTCTAGGGTGTATGATTTCCGCTCCAAAATAAGATAATTCGGCTGCTTCTTGATAGGACATTTTTTTTATGTTCCAAGCATTTGAAACAATCTTGGGATCGGCACTGAGAAAGCCCTTGACATCTTTCCAGAGATCCAGAGATTGCGCTTTAACACATTTAGCAATGGCTGCCGCAGAATAATCACTGCCACCCCTTCCAAACAGATTGATTTTACCGGTGGGTGAGATGCCATAAAAACCTGGAACGATGTAGATTAACTGCTCATTGAAAAATGAGGCAACTTGATCGGCACATTGTTCAAAATCGACACTGGCATTCGAGAATTCGCCATCGGTTAATAACCCCATTTCTTCGGGGGTTGCTTCTTTGCAAGGGATTTGCAACTGATTCAATATCTTAAATAAAGTAAAAGCGGATAATCTTTCTCCGTAGCTTAGGACATGATCTTTGACAAAATCGGGAGCTTCACCGATGTAATGAATTCCCAATAAGAATCTCCTCATCTGTTCAACCCGATTCTCCAATTCTGAAAAGGTGAGTTGGGTTTCATAAAGATAATCTGAAAGGATATCTTTATGAGCCTTAAGAAGTGTATGCTGTAAATCATCGATGCTATCGTAATTCTGATTGACCTGTTCGATAGTGGACAGAATCGTATCCGTCATTCCATAAAGCGCTGAAATGACAATAATCAAAGGTTTTTCATAACTTTTAATCACTTTAACCAACTTTGCGATATCTTCTCTTTTCTTTAAATTAGAACCACCAAATTTGACTACTTTCATCGATTCCCTCCGTTTTTCACAGTAAAAAAATTCACAGGGCAAAAATTAATTTTCATAAGTTGATATCAAGGCCGATTATATCACTTCAAAGTAGTGATTTTGCTATTCCACCCAAATATATTTTCTGAAATCAGTCGCAAGAAATGGTTCTGAGTGCGGAATGAAATCCAATATAGAAGCGGGTGGTAATCTTCCAGGAGAGTACAATTTTACTTTTCCTTTGATTGTTCCCTTTACATCGCTTCCCACTAATGTAATGGATTGGGGGTACAGTGAATCTTTATCAGATTGACTTTGTTCAGTTGGAAGTATAAACAAAGAGCAATCGGGATATTTTTCGGTGAAAACCTGTTCAATCGATTTAATAGGATGTTTTTCATACGGAAGTGTGGGCGTTGAGTAAACCGTTTCCGCCTTCTTCATTGCATATTTTTGCACTATATAGATCGCTTCTTGGAAAGTTTGATAATCGATGTTCAACAGATCTGTAATGGAAATATCAACAGGTGATTCCAATTCATCTTTTAGCCATTCCGATTGAAGTAAATACCATGTTTGCAGGTATCTTTGAACAGCTGGCCAGTGATTAAGAATTTCTTTTTCGTCAGTTAGAATTTTCAAAATTAGTGCCACATCCGATTCGATACCGGCTTGCATAGCAACAAGAGAGAGGATTGAGGCTCGAATGCTGCCTATACCAGTTATTTCGGTCAGCAATGAATAATAAGGGTGAATTCCATATGAAAACGAACGAAGGATTCTTTGATAATCATTTTCACAGATATCTGGCCAAAATCCTTTGTTGGCTCCTAGTCTAATGAAACTCATAATGAGCTGTAAATCATTGGCTAATGAGGAAGTCCAGGCAGGAGGTCTTTGTCGCATGGCTGCAGCACTACGGTCTTTAAAGCCTAGTCCGATTCGCATGCCGACTGTTCCCAAACCATATTGCATGATGCCGGTTTCTGCGTAGTTTCCTGAAACAGTGGCGACGTTCCACATTCCAGGAAAAATTGGTAAATAGGGTGGATAATGTGCAGGTATCGTGCCGGTTGTGGGTATTAAACAAGCTGCTGCTTCATATCTGCTCCAGAAGGCAACTTGATCCGGTTCGCCGTCATTTGTTTTTGGGAAAGCCTTGAAAAATTGGGCCACCTTTTCGGGGTTTAGCATGTATGAAGCAGTTAACATCCCTAATTGGGTGATGTGATCGTCTTGGAGCATTTGGATTTCCCTTAACCTTTCATACGCCTGTATCAAGACCTTTTTCTTATCTTTGTTTTTGTAATGCGTATCGAGTATTCTTACGGGGTCAACCGACATGATCCCTAATGCAGCTAACTCAATGTCTCCTAATTCACGGGTGATGGATGAATTGTAATTTCTGGAATAACCTTGGGATACTACGTTAAACGACCGATCAAGTGCTGTTTCAAGTTGTTCGTCAAGGCCTCGTTTCAATTTATCTTCCAAAATTTCCTGTGTCCTGCTGCCGCTGTTGCCTGTTGAATAAAACACTTTCCCATAGCCTCTTTGAGTATGCCCCTTTCTGCCTGCTCGTCCTTCGAATTGAAGAATATCCAAAAAAGTTGGCCAGAGATTGTCTTCGTTGTATGGGGAGTATTTGACAAAAATCAAAATGTCATCAGTCGGCGAATTAAAACCGTATGCAAGCGTTTGTGTGGAGCATAAAACAGATAACGGATCGTCCGGATCTTTAAATCGTTTTTCGATGTCATAACGTTCTTCGATTGGAATATCGGCATTATGAAATGCCACAATTGCATCTTTATCAATCAGGTGTTTGATATAGGGGACAGCTTGATTGAGAACCGGGATTCCTAATTCTTCAAAACCTTCAAGCAGATACCAGCCACTCTTTTTTGAAGGGACAATAATCATAGTTTTGATGCCTTTTTGGATATTATCTTCGAGTATTTGAGTAAAAATGGATTTGGCAATCTTTTTTCTGTTTTTTCGGGAAGGGGCTGATATTTTCACAAAAGACCGCAGAAGCTCAACCGGTCTCCAATCGCTTTCAATCAACAGTGAGGCGTTAATCCAGTTGGCCATTTCCAAAGCGTCCGGCATAGTAGCTGAAAGCAGAAAGAGTGTTTTTTTATCTCCCAGGGCATGAACCACACATTCCTCATAGACTATTCCCCGTGAGTTTTGAACTAGCATATGTGCTTCATCGATGATAATTAACTCTGCAGCCTGGGTCCATGAAGAATTGGAATGGCGTGAGGCTAAATAAGCTTCCGGTGTTGCCACAACGATGTCAAAGTTTTCTTTAACATCCATTTTATTTTCGCCGGTTCTAAGAAATAATTTGAATTTGGTGTTTTTCAGATCCAGATAAACCTGTCTAGCAAGAGCTCTGGTGGGAGATAGGTATATGGTTCGTTTGACTGTTTGTCCAGCTTTAAGGTTTTTCTGCATTGCCATGAAGGCTACTATAGTTTTCCCTGAACCAGTTGGTGTTGCAATGACGGCGTTGCCTTGTTGATAATGTTTATGGAAAGATTGTTGAATGGGATTTAGCAAAAAGGGTGCCAATTCTCCTAAAAGTTCTCTGCCTTCTTGCGGTTTGATCCATGCATTTTTCCCATTTATCATTATTTTGTACTGCTCAGCCTTTGTTTGTTTGGTTTCCTGAGTGTCTGAATCTTTTGCAATATAAATACTGTCCATTATGACCCCTTCTGTTATTATTTCTCGATTTTAACATATCTCAGGAAAAAATAAGGGAAACTTACATTAAGAAAAATTGGAAAAAATCATAAGAAGTAAATTTATTAGTATCGAAAACGAAGGATATTCGTTTCCTGAGAAAAGAGAAACAGAGTAGAAAATCCAATAAATATAAGTGTTGCAGAGGTAATTTTTCCAGAATGCTTATGTTAACTGTAAAAGTTTTTTTGTTGTATCGATAAAACTTGAAAATGTTTTGTAATTATGTTAAAATCTTAATTGAAAGTGAATGAATCTGATTCAATCATACATTATAAAAGGAGCTGAAGAGCATGAAGAGAAAGATATTAGTAGTGGATGACGAACCTTCCATCGTCGAGCTTCTAAGCTATAATCTTAAAAAAGACGGTTATGAGGTATTAAAGGCATATAATGCAGAGGAGACCATGGAATATGCCGATAATGATGAGGATATCGATCTGTTCATTATCGATGTGATGCTTCCGGATGTGGATGGTTTTGACCTGACCAGAAAACTAAGAGCGCATGAAAAGCATCAGAATAAGCCTATTATTTTTCTGACTGCTAAGACAGAGGAATTTGACAAAATTTTAGGATTAGAGTTAGGTGCGGATGATTATATCACCAAGCCGTTTAGTGTCAGAGAAGTTCTTGTCAGAATCAAGGCAATTTTTAGAAGAATCCAACGATCTTTAGAACAAAAAGCCGAAAAACCGAAGAGAATTGCTGTCAAGGATTTGGAAATCGATTTAGAAAGATATGAGATATTGGTTCGAGGAGAGGCTAAAAACCTTACCCCTCTTGAATTCGAACTTTTGAGATTCTTAGCTGAAAACGAAGGAAAGGTGTTCAGCAGAGATGTTTTACTGGACAGCCTATGGGGCTATGACTATTACGGAGACACCCGGACGGTGGATGTCCATATTCGAAGGTTGAGAACCAAGATTGAAGAAGACCCTTCCAATCCTCAATATATCATGACGGTTAGAGGAAAAGGCTATAAATTTAAGAATCCTGGTGGAGAAGCTTAAAGAGTCATCGTCATTAATGTAATTGAGTAATCGATATAAAAATGATAAGATGGGATACATGCTTTTAGTGTATCCCTTTTTTGTGAGGTGACAGTAAATGGCTTTAATCGTGCAAAGACCTTCTTATCGTGATAAAGAGTCAATCATTGAGCTATGCTCTCAAATTTGGGAAGGCTATGACTATATCCCTTACTTACTTGATCGCTGGCTATCAATTTCAGACCCCTTTTTGATTATTCGTGACACGCAAAACAATAAAGTATGTGCCGTTGACCATGCTACCATTTTTAATGATGTGGCTTACGGCGAGGGATTAAGAGTTCATGTGGATTACAGGGGCAAAGGATTGGCCAAACAGATTACAATGGAGATCATGAAAGAGGTTTTCGAAAGGGGTATCAGGGATTATAAAGCTCTGATTTTTTCCCAGACTTTGGATAGCATACATTTATCAGAAAAGGCCTTTTTTGAGAAAGTAAATGGGTACTATTTATTGGAAAAAAAGGTACAAGCACTCCATCAAAAAGATCAACCTCTTGAGGATATAAGGGTCAGACCAATATTTCCCGAAGAAATAACCAGAAACAAGAGTGAATTTAATGATTTGCTTTTTGCTACAAATCAAGAGATTGTAGATGTGTGGACCTATTATCCCTCTACGGACTATCTGACAGAAAAATTTCTGTTTGAGTGTACTCAGGGGAAACTGATTGCCGGACACACGAACATGAAAAGGAAATCTTTTCTATCTGTTTATTGACAAAGCCCGGTGATTGGATCAAAAAAATGATACCGGTTCTTGAATCCTACGCCAGCCATTTCGGTTGTGAGGTTATCTCTGTGGCGATACCCTTTTCGCTAAATCAATGGGTATCAGACTTAATGACAATGGGATTCACGACTCTTTGGGATCCGGGTGCATTAACTCTTGAAGAATCATCCGCATGTCTATATTCACTGAATCGGGCTAAGATGGATCAGATCATTATACCCAAACAGTTGGATAAACCAACATTGCCTTCAAATTATTATCGTTGTTTGAAAAGGTGTCACTATGGTTTTAGTCAGGTTATCGAGAGTTTCCCGTTGAAAGATGGGGAACCTTTTCCGACAACTTATTATCTGACTTGTCCTCATCTGCGTTATCATATTTCCAAATTGGAAGAGTCAGGAGTCATATCTGTTTTAGATCATCTCAAGCATACTGAAGCCTACAAGCAACTGGATGATTATTATACAAAGGAAAGAAAAAGCAGATTAAGTCATTCGTTACTGGATAGCCAGCAAGTATTGGAAAAATATGAAGATGCTTTAACATTAGGGATTGGCGGTATAAAAGACCAAAGGGGAATCAAATGCCTTCATTTGCACGCAGCAACTTATTTGGCAAAGTTAGAAGATCCCGTTGGACATCGTGTGATGGATTTATTGAAAGAAGCGGGTGTCATGATGGATTGTGATGATATGAGTTGTTTTGAACATTTTAAAGAGTATTACATGGGGTGATGTGTTGAAGATTGGAATGATTTTTGGTACGAGGCCTGAAGCCATTAAAATGGCCCCTTTGTACCATCACTTAATCAAACGGGGCGTAAAAGCCCAGGTTATTGCAACGGCTCAACATCGGCAAATGCTGGATCAGGTTTTGTCCCTTTTTTCAATTCAAGCTGATTATGATTTAAACGTCATGCGACATCGGCAAAGCTTAGCCGGACTAACTGCAAGATTATGCGATGCATTGGATCAAATTTTTCAAAAGGAAAGCTTTGATTGGATTCTTACCCAAGGGGATACCACTTCCACTTTTGTAGGATCGCTGATGGCTTTTTATCATAAAATTCGGATAGGTCATGTCGAAGCTGGATTACGTTCCTTTCAACGAGATGATCCCTTCCCAGAAGAAATCAACAGACGCCTTACCTCTCAATTGGCAACTTATCATTTTGCACCAACGTCTCAGGCAAAAATGAATCTAATCAAGGATAATATTTGTGAAGATGCCATTACGATCACCGGCAATACTGTTATCGATGCCTTGATGTGGATTATCAGAGAAAAAAAAGAAGAACTAGATCGATTGGTTGAGCGTTATTCTGTGGCGGGTAAAAAATACATCTTGATGACGATGCACAGAAGAGAAAATCACGGTATTCCCATGCAAAATACAATGAAAGCGGTCAAAAGATTGATCAGGCGATTTGAGGAGTATTACCTTGTCTTTCCTGTCCACTATAATCCGGCTGTCAGAGAGGTTGTTTATCGGGAATTGGAAGGTGAAGATCGGATTATTCTGACAGAACCGGTGGAATACATGGATTTTATCGCCTTAATGAGAGACAGCCGCTTTATCATGAGTGATTCGGGGGGGGTACAGGAGGAAGCGCCTTCTTTGGGAAAGCCGGTGCTGGTTTTAAGGAAAACTACCGAACGGCCTGAAGCCATTGAATCAGGAGTAGCAAAGCTAATTGGCACTGGCACTCAATCTGTATATCAAAATGCTTCAGAATTAATCGAAGATGAATCATTGTATCATCGGATGGCCAATGCTTCAAATCCTTTCGGAACAGGAGATGCTTGTGAAAAAATCGCAGATTGTTTGTTGAATATTCAAAGTCAGGGGAAAAGGAATGGATGTTGAAAAGAAAATAAAATTAGTTTTAGCACCCATGGCTGGTGTCACAAATCGGGCCTATCGTCGATTGATCAAAGAGATCAATTCAACTGCCGTGGATTACATCTTTACTGAAATGATTAACGCTACAGGGGTTTCACGGCTTGACAACGGAACACTCAATCTCTTGCCCTCAAAAGATGAAGTGTGTGTTGTTCAGATTTATGGGAACAATTCTTATGATTTTGCAAAAGCGGCTGAGTATATTTTGTCAAATTATGAAAATGTTTCAGGAATTGACATTAACGCAGCTTGTCCGGTGAAAAAAGTTGTTAGAAACGGATCTGGATCAGCATTACTGCATGATCTCAAAAAACTTGAACAAATCGTCATTGCGGTGAAAAAGATTATGCACGGATCGGATAAAAGCCTGAGTGTTAAGATTCGAAAAGGCTGGGAAGGTTATGAAAACTATCGTGAGGTTATCGAGATGTGTGATGAACTGGGAGTTGATTTTGTATCCATTCACGGTAGAACAGTTGAGCAAATGTATACCGGTTGTGCTGATTTTTCGATTCTTGATACCATTTGCTCTAGTCGTTGTGAAATCTTTTGGACGGGGGATATGTTTGATTTGGAATCTGTTAAAAAAATAAGCGACTATCGAAATACTATCAGTGGGATACTTTTTGCCAGAGGTACGTACGGGAACCCCTGGATTATCAAACAAGCTCATGATTTCTTAAATGGGCAACCCATTAAGACGATTAGTTTGGAGGAAAAAACCAAAACGATTTTAAGGCATGTGGAATTACTTTTGGAGGATTATTCTCAAATCAAGGCGACTGGTCAACTGAAGCGATTTGTTGCCGGGTATACAAAGGGGATAAGGGATGCTCGGCAAAAACGAAATGCCATTTTTCGAATGGACGATCTTGATGGAATGGTAGATCTTTTAATTACCACCATTTCCGCTGACTATCAAGATGATGAAGATATATTGAGCACCTCTAAAATAAATTAGTAAATTTCTTGCCATTTTTTTCTTTTTTGTAAGAAAGGGGGGGGAAAAAAATCGATTTTTTGAGTATAATAAAACCAGGACGGGTTCGTTTCTCAGAATGAAGCGAGCCTTTTTTTTAGAGTATCAGTGGGGAGTTGCGTTCTTATTCAGAATAATAAGATTACCATACTTGGCATTGACCCTGGATATGGGCGTGTAGGGTTTGGTGTGATTCGGTTAACAGGAAACAAATACAACCACGTTGCCCATGGGGTTATTGAAACTTCAAAAAAGGAGAAACTTTCCTATCGACTAAATGAGATTTATGATTCATTAAACGAGATAATAGACACGTATAGTCCAGAAGAGTTGGCAATCGAACAGTTGTTTTTTTTCAGAAATGTTACCACCGCTCTAGCGGTCAGTGAAGCCAGAGGAGTTATACAATTGGCATCCTTCAGAAAGGGGTTATCTATCTTTGAATATACTCCTTTTCAAATTAAGTTGGCGATCACAGGAAATGGAAGAGCTGAAAAAGGACAAATGCAAAGAGTGTTGAAAGTGTTTCTTGGATTGCAAGCGACTCCTAAACCGGATGATGCGGCGGATGCATTGGCTGCAGCTATTTGTCATGCTAATTCAAGAAGTTCATTAAAAAGATAATCGTTCTGTTGAGGTCTAATTTTTCGATGGAGCAGTTTATTTGGAGGCATTATGGTTATTGAGATTGAGGAGATTGATATACCCATTGCAAAACTATTAAAAAGACTGGGACTCGCCGAGATGGAATTTGAGGGTATTATCAGCAGCGTTTCATTTGATTTTAACGGCGAAGAAGAATACGGAACCCTTGTAGTGAACTGTGAGAATGACTCTCAATCTGATTCGATAGATATTATTTGTGATGCATTAAGAGCTTATTTTCACTGTGATTTGAAGGTAGTCACAAAGCATGTTGACCTCTCTCCCGCCAAAGAAACTGTACTGAGATGGCGAAGGATTTTGGAGATCTTAAATGGCAGTTTTTCCTATGTAACGGATGCTGTTTATGTAAAGGCAATAACCGATAATATGGTTTGTTGCCATGTTCCGAATGTATTTGTACTTAATAAAATGAAAAGGAATCAAAGTAAATTAACTGAGGCAATTGAACAGGTGATTTGTCAAAAGGTTGAAGTAACATTTGCCTTGGAGGAT
This sequence comes from uncultured Thermotogaceae bacterium, assembly GCA_964472765.1. Classification (GTDB taxonomy): domain Bacteria; phylum Thermotogota; class Thermotogae; order MWEM01; family MWEM01; genus JASUTC01. Next base: position 14,799 of record CAYYNI010000018.1, read on the forward strand.
TCACAAGATTCTTCGGAAAGTGATCTATATAAACCGGAAACGAAAATGCTCGAAATGAAAGAATATCAGTCAAGTTTATCACCAACTTCTTCACCATTGCCTTATCAAAAAAAATATGAAAAAGAAACCCCAAAAATAGAATTTTCGGATATTCAAACTCCCATTTATCAGATGGTTTTTAATCGATCGGTTTTTACAATAGAGGGAGAAATTTTTTCTTTTGAATACCGAGAGAACTCATCAGTTGCAACTTTGGGATTGTATGATGGTACTGATTCCGTTAAATGCATTGCATTTCGTGATAGTGCGAAATGGTTGAATGAACATTCAAAAAACGGGTCGAGAATAATAGCAGTAGGGAAAGCGACTCTGGACAGCAGAACTCAAAAACCTTCATTTTTCATTGACCAGGCAAAATTGGTTGAAAAAAAAGAAGAGATCATAGATGATGCTTCAGAAAAAAGGGTAGAATTGCATGCACATTCACAGATGAGTGCTATGGATTCAATTCTGAAGATTGATGATTATATCGAAATGGCAGCCAGATGGGGATGGGAGGCTGTTGCGGTCACCGACCACGGTGTTGTACAAGCCTTTCCTGATTTATACGAAAAATGTATTAAAAAGGGAATAAAACCGATTTTTGGCATGGAAGGCTATTTGGTAGATGTTACACCAATCGTCTATAACAAAGAACTGATTGAGAGTGAGACGTTCAACCGACATGATATGGGAAAACATGAATACGTGGTTTTTGATTTTGAAACAACTGGTTTAAGCCCTTTAAACGATCAAATTATCGAATTTGGCGCAGTAAAAATAAAAGATGGTAAAGTAATCGATACTTTTTCAACTTTGGTGAATCCAAAACGGCCTATTTCGAACAAAATAACGGAAATAACAGGTATTACCAACGAGATGGTAAAAGACAAATCCTCAATTGAAGAAATTCTGCCGGAATTTTTAAAATTCATTGAAGGGGCAATTTTAGTTGCACATAACGCCAATTTTGATTATCGATTTTTAAAACAGCAAGCTAAAGTTGTTTTGAATCAGGATTTAAACCGTTCTTATATCGATACTCTTTCTCTTTCCAGGTCTTTGCTGAGTATTAAAAGTAACTCATTGGACAAGGTTGTTAAGGCATTGAATCTTGAAGAATTTAATCATCACCGAGCACTGGATGATGCGGATATTACAGCAAAGGTGTTTTTAGCATTGATGGAGATCGCTGAAAAACGAGGAAAGAAGACTCTATGTGATCTTGATTCTCTGAAAAGTGAAATGGATTTAAAAAAGCTTTTTGGTAAGGATTTCACCATTTATGTCATCAATGCCAAAGGATTGTTCAACCTGTATCGGCTTGTTACTGAAAGTCATATTAAATACTTTGGAAAGGGAGTTCCGTTGATACCAAAAGAAGTGCTTGCACAAAATCGTGAAGGGTTGATTATTGGAACTGGAAGCCCCATGAGTGAGCTTGCATCCGCTTATCGTTATGGTTATGAGGAAGCAGAGCTTAAGGAAATTGCCCAATTCTATGATTTTATTGAAATCATGCCTCCTGACGCTTACACAGAGGTTGAAGAAGGTCTGAATTACGACAAAATGCTTCACATGTATCAAGCTTTTTATCAACTCAGCGTTAAAATGGGTTTGGATTGCATAATGACAGGGAATGTGCATTATCTTAAAGCTGAAAACAAAAAGCCTTGGTCGATTATGAAGATCAGCGAAAAGGCTTTAAGAAGGCGGAATAAGAAATTTTCACCGGATTTGTTTCAAGGAGTTCATTTACAGATGCGAACAACTCAACAGATGCTTGAGGTGGCTCAGAAGATAACTGGATCGATAGAAAAAGCAAAAGAGGTTGTTATCGATAATCCAAAGCGATTAGCAGAAAGAATGGAAGATATCAAACCCATCACTCGAAAGCTACACACGCCCGAAATGGATGGCGCTGATGAAAAAATCAGAGAAATTGCCTATCAGAGGGTTCATGAAATTTACGGAGAAAATCCTCCCGAACCAGTAAAAAAACGTCTTGATTTTGAACTTGATGCCATCATCGGGAACGGTTATTCTGTTTTATACTTAATTGCTCAAAAAATCGTTAAAAGATCGATGGAAGACGGTTATTTGGTCGGGTCGAGAGGGTCCGTTGGCTCATCTCTGGTAGCGACCATGTTGGGGATTACAGAAGTTAATCCTTTAGCGCCTCATTATGTTTGTCCTTCTTGTAAAAAAACTGAATTTGTTAATTTGAAGGGGTGTTCATCCGGATATGATTTACCCGATAAAACTTGTCCGCTTTGCAACACAAAGATGTTAAAGTTTGGCCAGGAAATTCCTTTTGAAACATTTATGGGTTTTAACGGAAATAAAGTTCCTGATATTGACTTGAATTTTTCCGGAGAATACCAAACAAAGGCACATAAATACATTGAAGAACTCTTTGGGTCCGATCATGTATTCAAAGCTGGAACGATTAGCACTGTTGCCGATAAGACCGCATTTGGTTACGTCCTCCGCTATGAAGAAGCCACCGATCAGTCTATTAAAGATATAGAAAAAGAAAGAATAGCCCAGGAGATTGCAGGTGTTAAAAGAACGACTGGCCAACATCCGGGGGGATTGATGATAGTTCCCAAGTCTAAACAGGTTTTTGAATTTACACCAGTACAGCATCCTGCAAATGATAGAAATTCTGATGTTCAAACAACGCATTTTGATTATCATTCCATCCATGACGACTTGGTCAAAATTGATGCCTTGGGGCATGACGACCCTACCTTTATGCGTTATCTGGAAAATATTACCGGAATCAATCCTTTGGATGTTCCCATGGATGATCAAAAAACCATTCAAATCTTTTCAAGCCTTCGTCCATTGGGGTTGAAAAATGGAGATATACCAGGTGTAGAAAACGGTTCGTTGGGAATTCCAGAATTTGGAACGACATTTGTACGCAGTATGTTACTTGAAACACGCCCCAAAACTTTTGCGGATTTGGTTAGGATTTCAGGGTTATCTCATGGTACAGGTGTTTGGATCGATAACGCAAGGAATTTGATCAACGACAAAGTGGCAAAGCTTTCAGAGGTGATCGCTTGTCGAGATGATATCATGAACATGCTTATTCACAGTGGTATTGAACATGTGAGAGCTTTTCAGATCATGGAGACCGTTCGAAAGGGTAAAACCTTAAAAGAGGAAGATGTTGAAATGATGAAAAAACACGGGATCAAAGACTGGTTTATGAAATCTTGTGAATCCATAAAATATCTGTTTCCCAAAGCCCATGCGGTGGCATATGTTTCTATGGCTTTTCGGGTAGCTTTTTTTAAAGTGCATTATCCATTGGCATTTTACTCAACGTATTTCACTGTAAAGGGTGGAGAATTCGACATCAATTTGATTCTAAGTGGACCTGATCAAATAAAGAAATGGCTAAAGGATCCTGAATCGTATGCTGATGTGAGCAAACAAAAATTGAACGCCTCAAGGGTGGTTAATGAAATAGCTTTAGAAATGCTTTTAAGGGGATTCGAGTTTTTGCCTGTAAACATAAAAAAGTCAAGTATCAATCAGTTTGATATCGAAAATAACAAATTACGAATTCCATTAAGCAGGGTCAACGGGTTGGGTGAAAGGGTAGCACAATCAATTGTTTCGGAAAGAGAAAAGAGTGATTTCGTTTCCATTGATGATTTTAGCAGGAGAACTTTAGTTTCGGTTTCAACAGTCGATAGTTTAAGAGAGATGACAGCTTTTGAAGGACTTCAGGAACATGCCCAATATTCTTTATTCTAACGGAGGAGAGAGATGACAGAAAAAATCAAAATAGGTAAAAAGAAACATATTGCTTTAATAGCACATGATTACCGAAAAAAAGATTTGATCGAGTGGGTTCATTATAATAAGGGAACGCTCTCCACACACCATTTATATGGTACTGGCACGACCGGAAGTTTGATCGAAGATAAGATAGGTCTACCGGTAAAAACTTTTAAAAGCGGTCCGCTTGGTGGAGATCAACAAATAGGAGCTAAAATTGCTGAAGGTGTGATTGACTGCCTTATCTTTTTTTGGGATCCTCTTTCACCGCATTCTCACGATGTTGACGTCAAGGCTCTTTTAAGGATAGCCACCGTTTATAACATTCCTGTTGCAACCAATCGGGCAACGGCGGATTTTTTAATCAGTTCTCCTTTAATGGAAGAAGTCTATGAAAGAGACTTATACGATTATCAATCGAGGCATAGAAAGGAGACTTTAAGGGCTTTAGAAGAAAAATAGCCATGCAATCGTTTGCAAGTTTCAATCATTTTTTTATGATTTATTGAATCAGGCGAAAAAAATGAATGATTATTAAGTCAAAAGGGTTAAAAAATGAAGCGATTCATTTAAGGAAAGGGAAAAAAAGAAGGCTTGAGGAATATTTGATAGCAGAGCGAATTTCAATATGTTATAATAACTCGGGAAAAACTGAAATTCGACAATCGTCCACGGGCTGTCTTTTTTTTTATCGGCTTGTGAATTGAATCACGAATCGGAGGTGTTGCTGTTGTCAACAGGTGAATCAAATGTCGTATGTGCAGAACACGATAAGCTGTTCAATGCACTTGACACGTTTATTGAAGAAGTAAAAGATAAACCCGGAG